>JBGTNF010000521.1:0-5541 GCA_041743205.1 Thermomicrobiales bacterium
GCGCGGGCGCTGCGGCAGGTCGAGGATGCGGAAGGCGGCCAGGACGCCCGAGGCCTGTTCGTAAGCCGAGGAAATCGGTTCGGCTGGCGGCTCCAGCCCGGCTTCGCGATGGGCCTTGACGAAGCCGCGCCAGCGGTCGCGGGCGTCCGGGGCGCCGACGATGTTGCCGACGAATTCGAGGCGCTCATACCCGTGGTGGCGGATCAGGTGGGTAACGAGGGCCAGGGTGCTCGCGAAGTTGTCGACCCGGGTGTTGGCGATGCCGGCCAGCCGGGTGCGGGCCATGGTGACGATCGGCACTCCCCGGCTGGCGAGGCGAAGGATCAGGTCGTCGTCGATCGTGCCGCCCATCACCGCCAGGCCGTCCGCGCGGTCGGCCATGCCCAGCACCTGGGCGTCGGCCTGGCGGTGGAGTTCGGTGCCGAGGATGAGCAAACTCATTCCGGCGGCGACGGCCTCGACCTCGAAGCCGTGGATCACTTCGGCGTAGTAGGGGCCGCGCAGCCCCGGAAAGACGATGCCGAGCGCGCCGTGACGGCGCTTGACCAACGCCCGGCCGAAGTGGCTGGGGCGGTAGTTGAGTTCATCGATTGCCGCCAGCACCCGGCCGCGCGTTTCGGCCGATATCTGGTCGAGACCCCTCGCCACGCGTGACACGGTGGCGATCGAAACGCCGGCTCGTTTGGCGACTTCGTGCAGGGTTGTTCCGCGGGAACCCTTGGCGCCCATGCTTCCCTCGCTCGCCGTAAACGTTTACAGTGTGGTCAAAGTCTAGCGCCGCTATGCTCGCCGCGCAACATTGTGACGGCTCAATGTTGCGACCTCGACGGCCTAAGGGGATGGGACAAGGGCGTCATTCCAATCAGGGCTGGTGGTTGACGCACCCGTCGAACGCTTGTGCTTCGGCCGAAAAACCTTCGCCTACAGCAAGCGCTTACCACAGTCCGTCATCCCGAGGAACGAGGGATGACGGTGGGTGAGGTGTTGGCAATCGCCAAAGATATGGTGGACGTACGACCCAAGGTGACGGTCGCGACAAATCTCCATGACAGACCATTGCGGCAACATCAAGTCAGCAGCAGGAAACCCACGCATGATTGAAATCCGGGACAAGCAAATCATCATCGACGGGGCGCCGCGCCTGATCATCTCCGGCGAAATCCACTACTTCCGGCTCCGGCGTCACGAGTGGGAGGATCGCATCCTGAAACTCAAGGCGGCCGGCGGCAACACCGTCGCCTCCTACATCCCCTGGCTCTGCCATGAGCTGGAGGGCGGCGAAATAGACCTCGACGGTCACACCCGGCCGGAGCTCGACCTGGGCGCCTTCATCGACCTCTGCGCCGAACACGGCATGTACTTCTTCGCCCGGCCCGGCCCATTCATCATGGCCGAGATGAAGAACGAAGGCATCCCGTACCGGCTCTACGAGGATCACCCGGAGCTCGTGCCGGTCGGCTGGGACGGCGCGCCCGCTCTTGTCCGCACCCTCGATTACCTCGCCCCGGCCTTCCTGGCAGCGGCGCGCGGCTGGTACTGCCACGTCATCCCGGTCATCGCCCGACGCCGGATCGGTAACGGTCGCAAGGGCGGCAACGGCGGCAACGGCGGCAACGTGATCGCCCTCCAGCTCGACAACGAGATCGGGATGCTCTCCTGGGTGACGAACGCGCCGGACCTGACCGACTTCGTGATTGCCGATTTCCACGACTGGCTGACGGCCCGCGATGGCGAGGGCGACCGGGCAACGTACGGCAACGCGATCGACGACCCGGCGGCGTTCGCCGCGCTCGTGCGCTCGCCGGGCGCGGGCATCGCCGGAAACCTGATGCGGGACCTGGGCCACTACATGCGGAACCGGTTCGCCCGCTACGTGGCTGAGCTGCGCGGCTACGCCGAGGAATTCGGGATGTCCGGAATCCCGTACATCGTCAATGTACACGGCACCGAGGGGGGCGGCGGCGGCTCGTTCCCGATCGGCATCAGCCAGCTCTACGAGAGCTACACCCAGGCGCCCGGCTACCTGGCGGGCAGCGACCACTACCTCGGCGAACTGACGGGCGTGAACGCCCCGGACCTCTACCTGATGAACGCCTTCATGGAGGCGGTCAACCTGCCGGACCAGCCGCTGACATCGGTCGAGTTCGAGGCCGGCGAAGGCGACTACGGCTCCAGCCTGAGCGCGCGGCTCGATCCCGCCGCGGCCGATTTCAAGTTGCGGTTGAGCATCGCCCAAGGGAACCGGCTGATCAACTACTACCTCTTCACCGGCGGCGTCAACTACCGGCTCGACCGCGTCACCGGCGACGGCAACGACCGGATCAGCTTCACCGGCGAGCGGCACGGCACGAACGCCCCGATCAGCCCGGCAGGGGCGGAGAATTACACGCTGCCGCGCCTGGCCCGAACCAACCGCATGCTCGGCGCGCTCGATGCGTTCGTTGGCGCCGCGAACGAAGAGCGGGATGGCGTCGAGGTTGGGTTCATCCCGGATTACTGGATGACCGAAAGCGTCTACCGCGGCAACGAGGTGATGGGCGAGATCGTCGACAACCTCAAACGCCACCGCTTCGGCGGTCCTGGCGGGATCATGGCCCGTGCGATGATGCACCTCAGGTACCGGTACACCGCGCTCGACATTCAGAACCGGTCGCTCGACGTGGCGTCCACGCCGGTGCTGGCGCTGGCCTCAGCGCGGTACATGGCCGAAGCGGTCCAGCGCAAGCTCGTCGACTGGCTTCAGGCTGGCGGACGCCTCTTCCTGCACGGCGAAGTCCCGCTCTTCGACCTGACCGGGCAACCATGCACCGTACTGATGGATACGCTCGGACTGGACCACATCGGGATCCGCTGGGCCGACCACCGCTATTTCCTCTCGGTCAACGCCGACGGCTGGGCCGCGCCCCGTCCGGAGCTGCGGGCTGGTTTTGCCCAGACCTTCGCGCCGCGGGAGGAGGGGACGTTGTTCCGCGTCTACGGCGTGGACGAAGCCTGCGCCTTCGATGTCCGGGTCGGCGCCGGGCGGGCAATCGTGGTCGCCGCCGAGATCCCGGCCGACCTCGGCTTCTTCCGGGAGGCGTTCGCACAGCTGGGCGTCGAGCCCGGCCTGACCCACGACCACCCGCTGAACGGCATCTTCCTCTCGTCTGCCGCCACGCCCGACGGTGCCCGGTTCGTGCACGCCCTGAACCTGGACGGCATGGACAAGGCGCTGAAGATGTTCGACAACGGCGAGCCGCTGTTCGAAGGCCGTTCGGTCATGCTCCGCCGCCGCGACGCCGTGATGCTGCCGATCGACCTCGACCTCGGCGACGTCCGGGTGGCCTGGTCGACCGCCGAAATCGTCGAGCGGCGCCCGGACGGGATCACGATCCGCCTGACCGGCGATCACGACGCGATCTCGCTGGTGACCAAACGTACGGTCGTCGCCAGCCCCGATTACGAAGCGATCCTGCGCGAAGGCGGCGTGCTGGTCACTTCGCGCATCCGGGGCACGGGCGAGGAATTGCTGCGGATCGACTGGGCTTGAATGGGTGGAGCCTCCCCGAGGACTGATGCGCCCTTCGGGTGAACACCGCACGCTCCAACAAGGCACGTCATTCCGAGCGTAGTCGAGAGATTTCTCGACTACGCTCGAAATGACGTGAGACGGCGTGAGACCGGGAACGCGGCAATGGCGAGAGGTTTCCTCGCCATTGCCGCGTTGCTGTGGTGATGCGACCCGTGCGACTCTCGCCCGAGTCAGGCCCGGGCGCCGGACACCGCCGCCCCATCCCGGACCACGCCTTCGGACCGGGCCGAGAGGAAGCGCAGGCCGATTCCGCCGAGCGTGAGCAGGAAGAGCCCATCCGAGATGAAGTAGAGCGCGGGCACGTCGGGGATGCGGCTCATCGGGAAGGCGACGGCCGCCAGGACGAGGCCGATGCCGGTCAGCGCTGAAACGGCGCGAGTCCTCCAGAGGGTGACGCCCATCGCGATCATGGTCAGGGGAAAGACGATGCCCGGCAGGTTGAGGGCGAAGGGCAGGCCCATATCCTCGATCGTGCGCAACTCGGCGATGGCCGCCGCGTCGATCTTGCCTTCGGCCGCGCCGATGAAGGCCCGGACCACGCTGTAGGCCGCGCCCCCGAGCGCGCCCATCGTGAGCGGAATCCGGGCTATCGCTGCCCACCGGGGCGTGCGGTCGGCGAGCAGGGTGGTGAGCGCCATCCCGGCCGGGACGTAGAAGAGGAAGGCGTAGAATCCGAGCGAGCCGCTCCCGATGTCGTTGCCCATCGCGTGGAGCAGCGAGCTCAGGAGGATGAGGATCGGGGCGCCGATGAGGCTGGCGCTGAAGATGCGGGCCTGGAGTGTGTCGGCTGGTGACGTGGTCATGGGAATCTCCTCAAGCGGATATGGACAGTCGGAACGATCCGGGAACCGGCGCGTCGCGTCCGTCGCGCGCTTCCCGGAGCCACCATTCAGACGAGGCATCAGCCGGCGCCGGCTGACCTGTGGTAGAATGATATTCTTGAAAATAGAATAACATTCTACTGAAATGAAGTCAGTACTTTTTTTCGGGAGAAATTCGCCATGTCTGAACGCCGTCCCACCCGCCGCCAGATCCAGGCCGAAGCCACCCGGCGCGATATCCTCACCGCGGCGCGCCGCCTCTTTGCGACCCAGGGCTACGCCGCCACCTCAATGGCCGCGATCGCCGAAGAGACCGGCGCCGCGGTGCAGACGATCTACAGCAGCGTCGGTCCCAAGCACGCCATCCTGCTGGCCCTGCTGGACCAAATGGATGAGGAAGCGGGCGTCGGGCTCCTGTGGCAAAAGGTTGGCGAGGCGAAAGACCCGAGGGAGATGATCCGGCTCGGGGTCAACCTCAGCCGGCAGTTCGTCGAGCGGTTTGGCGACGTGATCTGGACGCTGATGTTGGCGGCCCCGACCGAACCCGATGTGGCGGCGGCGCTCGCCGAAGCCAACCGGCGTCATCGCACCGGCATGGGCCGGCTGGCAGGGCGGCTGGCGGCGGCGGACGCCCTGAAACCGGGCCTGACCCCCGAGCGGGCCGGCGACATCTTCGGGTTGCTGGCCTGGGCCGAGACGTATCGCCAGCTGACGCAGGATTACGGCTGGACCCTGGACGACGCCGAGGCGTGGATCGCGGAGACGGTCATAACGCTGTTGCTGGCCGAGGCGGGCAGGTAACCGGTGATTCTCGATCGGACGCCATCGTAGGGGCGGACCTTCCTCGACCGCGAAACAAATCCGGCCAACCGGATCTTGTCGAGGATGTGTCCGCCCGTGGTGCGTCATGGGCCGGCATCGCGTTTGCCAACATCCGGGCGGACACACGAATCGACAAAATCCGATTGCGAGGGTTTTGTTTTCGGTCGATTCTGGTCCGCCCCTACGACAGTTCGCAATGAGCGTGGTCCGCTCACCCTTACAGCGCGATCACCTGGTCACTCTCGCGGTCGGCGCGGGTGGGGACGTCGAGAGCGGCGAGCAGGGCGGCGAGTTCGGCCCGCTCCGCGTCCGTGACGTTCGCGAGCG
>JBGTNF010000522.1:0-3323 GCA_041743205.1 Thermomicrobiales bacterium
GCCGATGCGGTGGTCAAGGCGGCGAAGGCGGGCAAGGCGATCCTTTGTGAAAAGCCGCTCTGCACCACGCTTGAAGACGGCATCCTCATTCGCAATACCCTCAACGCGACGGGCGCGATCTTCATGGGCGCCCACAACAACCTGTTCACCCCGGCGCTGCTCGAAGCGCGCCGCCTGATCGAGAGCGGATTCATCGGCAAGCCGTTCATGTACCGCTCGATCGAGACCTTCCAATCGCGGCAGTTCGATCCGTGGACCACGGGCGGCTCGGCGGCGGGTGGCGGGCAGAAGGGGTGGCGCGCCGACCTCAAGCAGGCCGGCGGCGGCGAGCTCCTCGACACCGGCTACCACGGCACCTATCGATTGCTCTCGATGGCCGCCGGCGACCGCCCGGTGGAGGTCACGGGATTCCTGAGCCGGTTCCTGCTCTCACACCTGCCGACCGAGGACACTGGACAGGTCATCGTCCGCTTCGCATCCGGGGCCGTTGGCCAGATCATCACGAGCTGGGCCTTCGACGTGGTCGAGAGCCGCCAGTTCGAGGTCGAGGCCGAGTACGGCGCCCTGGCCGGGAGCCAGACCTTCCTCAAGCACCAGCTCTACCGCTGGCCGGAAGCCGCCGAGCGCACGTTCCCGAAACCGGAAACGTTCACGCTCGAAATCGAGCACTTCATCGAGGTCGTCACCAACGGCGCCCCGAACGCGGCCCCGATCGACGACACGATCCGCACCCTGCAGGTGATCAAGGCGGCCTACCTTTCGGCGCAGCTCGGCGCCACGGTGTCGCTGCCGGAAGACCCGACCGGAGCACCGGCAGCCCGGACCGAGGCGTTCCAGACGCCGTACAGCGTCGACGTCCCGGACGAAGTGCTGGCGTAGGTCGCCAAGCATCCCATGGTTCGTAGGGGAACCCCCGGCGACTTCGCGAACATATCATTGGGGACACCGGGAGGCCACACGGGGCCTCCCCTACGAACCAGACTACGCTGGTAGGGGCAGACCTTGTGTCCGCCCGTGATCCCGCGATGTCCGTTGCAACCCCGTTCTCGTAGGGGCCGGCCTGTGTGCCGGCCCGAATCGCCGCCAACTCAGATCCACGATCCCACCCACGGGAGGACACAGGTCCTCCCCTACCGGTTTGGTTGTTATAGGCAAGGAATCATCATGTACACATCACTGATGACCGGCGCAATCGGCATCAAGGGCCTCTCCCTTGAACAATCGATCGACCTTGCGGCCCAAACCGGTTTCGACGGCGTCTGGTTCGACATCAAGGAAGCGAAGGCGCTGGCCGACCAGCATGGCGTCGACCATGTCAAGGACCTCTTCGCCAGCAAGGGCGTCAGACCCGGCGGTTGGGGCGCGCCCGTGCGCTGGCAGGATGACGCCCAGCGCGACGCCGATCTCGAAGCGCTCAAGCCCCTGGCCGACCTCGGCGTGGCGCTCGGTAACCCGTTCACCACCACCGGCATCATGCCCGGCACGAACGACCGCGAGTTCGACGACCAGTACGCATTCGTGGTGGAACGGCTGCGGCCGTTCGCCGAGGCGCTCAAAGCGTCCGGCGTCAGCCTCGGCATCGAGTTCATTTCGCCGAAAACCATCCGCAACCGCTTCAAATACGAGTTCATCTACAGCATGCCCCAGATGCTGCAACTGGCGGCCGACGCCGGGACCCGCAACATCGGCGTGCTGTTCGACCTCTGGCACCACTACGCCGCCCACGGCACGATCGAGGAACTGGACCTGCTGACTGAGGACAACGTGTTCGTGGTCCACGTCAACGACGCGCCGGCCGGGATCGAGATCGACGAGCAGATCGACAACCAGCGGCTGCTGCCGACGGAATCGGGCGTGATCCCGGCGACGACGATGATGCAAAAGCTGGCGGAGATCGGCTTCGCGGGCCCGGTCATCGCCGAACCGTTCAACGACCGGCTCAACGAGCTGGCGGCGACCGACCCGGCCGCCGCCGCGAAGCAAACGCAAGCGTCGATCGCGAAGCTCTTCGCCGCCTCCGGCATTCGATAACGCATGCGCCCAACGCCGGAGCTTGGGCTCCGGCGTTGGGCATCGACGTGAGCGGGGTGTTTAGGCGAACGTCCCGGGACACTTCCTCCACCGAGCCCGGACCATCGCACGGGCGGCCACTTCCCACCGCCGTCGGCAGTTCATCCGAACGATGCGTTCCACGGTCAGGCTGACCGGCGCGGACAGTGAATCCGTCCTGGTCAAGCTGGCCCGTCCGAGCCCCTTTCTGACCGGCCAGTTGTGCGCCACGCCCTGCCATGATTTTGGCAAGGTCTCCAGAATACCTGCGCGACCGAAGGGGCAATGAATCCTCAAGCCCCACATTGCATGGCGGGAAAATCTGCGATGGATGGTCAACGGTTCGACACGATCACCAGGCGGATGGCCCGCCGCTTCAACCGCCGGGGCGCCCTGACCGGCGGGGTCGGATTGGGCACCGTGCTGATGAGTAGTGCAGCATCGTCCGTCCACGCCCAGGACGCCACCCCTGTCGTCGAGGCGACGCCGGAATCCGATGGTACAGTTGAAGTGCTGTTCGTCCAGAACTTCACCTCCGGCTCGTTGGTCGCGGATGGCGCAGATGGCGCAGATGGGTTCACGCTCGCCCTCGAAGATGGCTCGGGTCAAACGGTCTATTTTTCCGATCGTCCCGAGCGCCTGGTCGGCACGTTGACCGATGCGCAGTTCCTCGATGGCCGCGCGTTCGACCCGGCTGATCCGCCCAACGCCGCGATCGTCTCCCGGTCAGCCGGCGGTGAGGACATACTCGTCGTCGAACCCACCAATCCGGCCCTCGATGCGACGAGCGGCGCCGTGTCCTACACCGCCCGCCCACTTGACGGGCAACCTGAAGGAACCGAGCTGGCATCCCTCGCCGCGCGTCAGGCAGACGGGACCTTGGCGGCCCTGGCGACCCTGGAAGAAACGTTCGGTCCGGTGACCCTTTTCATCGACCAGCTCAGCTGCATCATGAGTGGGAGCCCTTGCACTTCCAGCGGCGATTGCTGCAATGGCAATTGCGGCCCGCAAGGTATCTGCGAAGGGAATACGGGTCCGCCGTAACAATGCATCTGGCCCAACCAGAAGGGCGGCATCGACCAGCGATACCAGTGGATTCCGGCCCACTCACGGGAATGCCGGACCGCGTTGCCCTGCCCTCCATGGAGGGCTGCCCATCCTGGCTCTGCGACGGCTGGTCGCCACCGAAACGCGTGAATCAATCGCCAAACTCTTCGCCGCATCCGGCCTCTGACTACGGTCCGGACCCCCAACCAACCATGACCCAAACGCCG
>JBGTNF010000523.1:0-2253 GCA_041743205.1 Thermomicrobiales bacterium
GTCGTTGCTGGGTGTCGAGCAGGCTTCGTACATCGAATCCTGGGCGCCGATCGTGATGTTTTGCGTCCTGCTGGGCCTGGGCATCGATTACCACATGTTCCTGTCGCGGGGGGTGACGGAGGCGCGGGCGGATGGGCTGCCGCCGGCTGCGGCGATGAGCCAGGGGTATCGAACGGCCGGTCCGGTGGTGATCACGGCCGCGTTGAGCATGGCGCTCGTCTTCGGCGGCTTCGTGCGTGGCGAGCTGGCGGCGATGCAGCAGCTGGGGATCGGACTTGCGGTCGGCGTGACGGTGGACGCGCTGCTCGTGCGGTTGCTGCTCGTGCCGGTCCTGACCGATGCCGTCGATCGCCTCGGGCAGCGGCGGATTGGCGGCGGATGGATCTCGCGACGGATGGATCGCCGGTCCGACCCATGAACGTCGAGCCGGACCGTACGTTCAGGGAAATGTCAGAAAGGCTTCAGCGAAGCGTCAGCTTGGGCCGCTATTCTCGTGAGTGGAAAGACGGTTGCACCACAACCCTCCGTTTTTCCTCTCTCCTCCCCCCCAAACAGGTCAGCGGGACTTCTCGACTGGAGTCCCGCTGATTTTGTGTCCGGGTCCGGTCGCGTTGGGCGTGTGGGTCCGCGGCGGGACCGTATACTTCGGCTTCGATGAGGCGCGAAGGCAGGGCAGGTGGCGCGACGGCGATGAACAGCGACGACGGGAACGACAATATCACCGGCACGACGGAATCCGGGAAACCTTCCGCCGCTGTCACGGCTAAGCCGACGCCGTTCGGGCTGCCCGACATCGCCGCCGAGCGGGCCCTGGCGGAACGGATCGGCGTGGCGTTCAACGATCCGCTCCTGCTCCGGCTGGCGCTGACCCATCGCTCGGTGCTTCAGGACTGGACCCTGCTCGAAACCGTGGACGCCGCCCTTCAAAGCAATGAGCGCCTGGAATTCCTGGGCGACGCCCTGCTCGGGGCCTTCGTCGCCGAGTACCTCTATCTCCAGGACCCCGGCGCCGACGAGGGCGAACTCACCCGCCGCCGGGTCGCCATCGTGCGGTCCGAAACCCTCGTCCGCTGGTCCCGGGAGCTCGATTTGCCGCAGTGCCTCTACCTTGGCACCGGCGAACGCGTCACGGAAAGTTTGCGTGACCGGATGCTGGCCGGCGCCTACGAGGCGCTGGTCGGGGCGATCCATCTCGATCAGGGCCGGGCCGCCGCCGAGCGCTTCGTTCTCGGGTTCCTCGATCGGGACGGCCAGTCGATCCGCCTGAGCGAGCTCGACGCCAACCCCAAGGGCCGCCTCCAGGAAATCCTGCAGGACCGCGCCGCGCCGGCGCCGGAATACGTGACCATCGCCGCCGAAGGCCCGGACCACGCCCGCCAGTTCACCGAAGCCGTCATCATCGACGGCGCCCAGGTGGGCATGGGCATTGGGCGCAGCAAGCGCGTGGCCCAGCAGGAAGCCGCCCGCCAGGCCATCCTCGCGCTCGAAACGGGCGGGCCGAAAGGGGAGGAGGGCGCGTCGGTTACCATATCTTCCTGATCGACCCCGTGCCTGGATGATGTCGTCCGGCCCGGTTTGCCTGATGCGGAACGGTGCGAGCGAGGGAAACCTCCGATGACGGAAACGATGCCATGCGGGTGCGACGAGTTTCGGTGGCGCCGGTTGGTGACGCGCCGTCACCTGCTCCAGGGCGGAGCCGGGCAGGAGCGGTCCCCGGTCGAGAATGGGTCCTACGTCAGCCCCCAGGTCGAAATGTACGGCGAAATCGAGATTGGCCAGCGCAGCTTCATCGCCAGCAACACGATCCTCTCCGCCGCTGAAGGCCTGCGCATCAGCCTCGGCAACGAGAACAATTGCCAGGACAACGCCTACCTCCTGGCCGGCGAGGGTAATCTCTTCTTTGGCGACATGGTCTCGATCGCCCACCAGGCGGTAATCGAGGACTCCACCAACGGCAACTTCACCTTTTTCGGCTTTCGCTCGCGTAGCCTGAATTGTGAGATCGGCGAGGGCGCGATGATCATGCACAACACCACCGTCGAGCACGTGACGATCCCGCCGAACCGGATTACCCCGCTCGGCGCCTGCATCGCGACCCAGGCCGAAGCCGACGCCCTGCCCGAGGTGATGGAAGCCAACGACGAGTTCAAGCACGATGTCCAGGCGGTCAACATCGCCTTCGCCGAGGGCTACACCCCGCTTTACGAGGAAGTGGGCCTGAATGGCGTGGAGGGCGTTGGCCGGAACCCGGTG
>JBGTNF010000524.1:0-8036 GCA_041743205.1 Thermomicrobiales bacterium
GTGCGATTTCCGCAACGGGGTGCGCCCGAAGATCACCGCCGCGATCGAGGCGGCCAGCCCGGACGTTGTCTACCGGCCAGGCACGATTCCCGGCGGCAACGGCGACGGCTCGGTGTTCGCGACCTACGTCCACCTCGTCGACGTCGAGGAGAGCTGGCTGCACGAACGACTGCTCGACGAGGGTGATACGGATGGTCCCGATCCGGAACGCTACCGCGACATCGCCGCCGTCACCGCGATCTGGGAATCGGTCGGCGGCGACTGGGAGCGCTACCTGGCCGACATCACGGAGTCCGCGATCGCGGCGCCGTTCACGCTGGGCCGGGGCGTCGAGGTTGCGACCTGGACCATCGCACTCCACGTCTTCAACCACACCACGCACCACCGTGCCGAAATCTGGACGGCGCTGACCACGTTCGGCGAGCATCCGCCGGAACTCGACGTGCTCGACTACGTGGCGCCCCGCGGCTAGCGCCCGCCCACTTCCTTCGCTGTCGCGCATTGATTATGTCGGCCCGATATTGTATAATATGTCTACGCACGAAACGTAAGCAAGCACCAAAACGCTGGTCCTGGAGACCAGCCTGGAAGGCGAGCCAATGGCGAAGAACGGGGCGGCGGGCGGCGCGGCGCAATCCGCAACCGGACGCAATTCCAACTCCAGAGCGGGCACTACGCCACGCGCGATACGCGCACGGGCGACATCATCAGCGTGAAAGCCGATCTCAAGCCCTACAAGGGCGTGGTTCGGGAAAAGCACCCGCCCACGTCGTATGCGCTCGCGACTCCCACGCTTCCGGCGCGAAGCCCACGCATCGTGCTCCCGCCAATCGTGGCCCGGCCCACCTGGCGGGCGCGCGAACGAAACGATGCCATGGGGGTATCATGACCGCCTCGATCTCCTGATCAGGAGGATCCGCCTTGACCATCGCACACGGCACGACGCTGACCGCCATCACCCTCAACTCGCCGGACCCGTCGGCCCTGGCGCGCTACTACGAACAACTCCTGGGCTGGACGATCTCCGTCGATGAGCCCGGGTGGGTGGTGTTGCCGAACCCGGCGGGCGGGATTGGGCTGTCGTTCCAGGCGGAAGATCTCTACGCCCGCCCCACCTGGCCGGCGAAACCCGGCGAGCAGCAAATGATGCTGCACCTCGAAATCCGTGTCGACGACCTGGCGGCCGGCTGCGCCCACGCCGCGGCCTGCGGGGCCACGATGGCCGAGCACCAACCGCAGGCCGAGGTCCGCGTCCACCTCGACCCGGATGGTCACCCATTCTGCCTCTATGTTGACGCCGAGTGATCGAGATCAAAAGATGTGAGTAGCGTTTAATTCCAACGTCATAACTTCATGCTTGGCGAAATTTGGATGCTAGCGGCAATCCGCACTTGAGGCTAGAATCGATCGTTCATCCGTCTTAGGTTCTGGGTGCCAAAGATCGTGAAAGCTCTGCAATGCTTGGCCACCAAAACTTGGGATTCAATCGAGACGAGAAAAGGTAGCTACATGAGCAAAAGATAACTCGACCAACTAATAGGTAGCTATAAGTTGGAGGGCATTTCCAATGATGAAAACTGCGATACCAGTTACGGTTACGATCGTCTTTAGTCTGTATTGCTCAGGTTCAGTTAGAAACATTAGGAATCTTCCAGCAAGAATCGTACCAGCTATCACTGGCCAGAAGAACAATACGCCGAGAAGCATCGGCCAAAACAAAACTGCAAACACGGGAACGATAAGATTTGCTAATAAATACCAGACAATGCGATTTTCAAATTTTCCGATGTTTCGCGCCATATATATTAACCAAACATGACAGCCTATGGCTATTAGCGCCCACAATGAAAGGCCATATTGAATAACGAAAACCACGTTCAAAAGTAACGATAAACCTATCGGTACTCGCACCAGATGGATTGATTCTAAGGTACTTCCAGAAGCTTGGTCTACGTTTTTCAAAGCCTCATTGTTCGCTCGGAGTCTACCGAGGTTTGAAGCCAGATAGATTACCGATACGCACATTGCCATAATCAGTACTACATTAACCCCCTGATCACCCCTTGGCCACAGAAACCACCAAAAGAATAGATGGACCGTTAACACTGGAATCAATGTCTGAACAATCCGCTCAGTCAAGTTAGGTTTCTGAGTACCACTTGTGATTGGATTCATAACAGAAAGGATTGCTTTGCCTAACCTCTCAAGCCTCGACTCCAATCGCTGTATGCGCTCCTTCCCAAGCAATTCGGGGGCGAGAAGAATTCCTGCCAGAAAATCAAGTGCTATCCCCAAGCGATTCAGGTTGTCGGCATCAGCAATTGGCATAGGAAGCATTCCAATAGAGGTCGCTAGAATAGTTGAGTATGACGCAAGGTCCGCACCAAAAAAACGAGAGAATTGGGGACCATTGTAGTTCTGATTGGCACAAGGTCCCGGCTCGTGGATTGCTCCATAAGCCGAGGCCCTTGCGGCCCTTGCCGTTTTAAGCAAGCTGCCTCAATCCGATGGCAAGTCCTTGTTGTCGCCGAGCCCAGCGCCACCCAGGCCCCTTGACCCGTGTGGCCTACTCGATCTCGAAGATCGTTTCGATCTCGACCGCGACATCGCTGGGCAACGCTTGCAGGCCAACCGCCGAACGGGCGTGGACGCCCTTGTCGCCGAACACCGCGAAGTAGAGCTCCGAGGCACCGTGGACCACCGCCGGGGTGTCGGGAAAATTCGGCGCCGCGTTGACCATCCCGAGCACCTTGACCACGCGCGTGATCCGGCCCAGGTCGCCCAACACCGTCTTCGCGGCAGCAATCTGGTTGATCGTGCAATCACGCGCGGCCTGGTAGCCCTCCTCGACCGTCAGGGCCTCGCCGACGCGGCCTTTCCAGCGCGGGTCGCTGGGGGTGGAGCCGGAGAGGTAGAGCAAATTGCCGCTGATCACGCCGAGCGCGACCGCCGGATGGAACGTGGTCTTCTCCTCGATCTCGATCCCGAGTTGCTTGAGCTTGTCGTCCGGGTGGGTCATGGCTGGGAGTTTCCCCTCTGGCTCAAACGGGAGGACACACAGGTCCTCCCCTACGAATATACGCAATCTGGTAGGGGCCGACCTGCATGTCGGTCCGCGGCTGGCCGGGAGATCAATCGCCCAGCAGTTTCCGAATCGCCTCGACGACGATGATCTCTTCGCCATCTTCGATCGACTGCGGGTTGAGGGCAATGCTGCCCGTGCCGAACGGGCTGACCGCGATGCAGGGCTCGCCGTCCCACAGCGCCTGGACCAACGTCGGCGCATCCAGTTTGGCCGTCTCGTCCAACGCGACGATGGCGCGGCCGTGCGGCTGGCCCGCCTCGCTCGGGTAGCCGCGCTCGACCGAGACGCCGGGCAACTCGCTCAAACCAGAGATCCAGAACTGGACGATGTTCTCGTACCGCGCCAGCACCGCCTCCTCGTCCTGCGCCAGCGACCATTCCAGCGCGGCGAGGACGCCGAAGAGTTCCTCCTTGCCGACCTTGAGCGGACGCCCGATGGCGGTGTTCGGCGAGCCGTTGGCGTAGCAGCCCTCGATCAGGTCGGGCCGTCCCAGGACAAGCCCGCTCGACTGCGGACCGCGCAACCCCTTGCCGCCGCTGAAGATCGCGAGGTCGGCGCCGAGGTCGCGGGTGTAATGCCAGAGGTTGCTCATCATTGGCAACTGGGCGGCGGCGTCGACGATCACGGGCACGCCGCGGTCGTGGGCGATCTCGATCACCGCTTCCAGCGGCGGCGAGTCCTTCGCCAGGGCCCCGGCGAACCAGAGCACGGCCCCGGTGCGGCCGCCGATCGCGTTCGCCAATTCGTCCAGCGAATCGCCGATCTCGACGAAGCGCGCCCCGGTCTGGCGGGCGGCGTAATCGTACCCGTTGCGCTGGGAGCGGTGGACGACGATCTCGGTCTTCTCGAACCCCTCCAGCGACGGGAAGTTCGAAATCTTGAGCAGGTCGGTCCCGGCCAGCACGGAGGCGACCGCGACGACGATGCCGCCTGCGGCGCCGGACGACACGAAGGCCGCCTCGTTCTGCGTCGCCGCGGCGATCCGCTTGCCGATCGCTCGTTGCAGGGCGAAGAAATCGACGTGGGTCTTCGCCGCTTCGTTCATCGCCGCCACGACCTCGGGCGGCATCACCGAGCCGCCGAGCTTGGTCAGCGTGGCGGCGGCGTTGATGACCGGCCGCAGCCCAAGATCCGCCAGTGTGGGGGCGGTCGGTCCCGCCACCGTGTTGCTTGCCATGAATCTCATCCTTAACGTATGCCGGTTTAGGACAGGGCAGTGGTGGCCACATCCAGCGGGGCAGGGCTGCCCTACCGGATGGCCCCGAATCATCGCTGGCATCATCACCGGCACGTACGGTTCTGTCGATATGGGCGGCGTGACGGCTACGGCTGGGGAGCGGGCTGACAGAACTGACGTGACAGTCTGACGACTGCGTCCAATACAGACTGTCATTCCGAGCGTGCGAGGAATCTCTGCGCGAAGCGCCTTCGCCGAAGGCGATGTCGGATGGGGCGCGAGTCCGTAGTCGACCTTCGGCCGAAGCGCTTCGCGCGGTATCCAGCGGGGCCACCCTTCGCTCCGCTCAGGGTGACGGTGGGGAGGTAGTGGTCTGGTCGGTTGACGTGCGGCCCTTGCCAGCCACCACTCCCTCTGGCACGATCGCCCGGACGTTTTGCGGCCGGGCTGGCGGCCAATCGAAAGAGGGCAAATGGGCGACCTGGTTCTTCGCAACGGACACGTGATCGATCCGGCGAACGGCATCAATGATGTTGCCGACATTCGCGTGACCGACGGCCGGATCGCGGCGGTCGCGCGGAGTCTCCCGGAGCAACCGGGCGACCGCGCGATCGACCTCGCCGGGCTGCACGTCACGCCCGGCATCATCGACATGCACGCCCATGTCGCCCACACGCATACCCGCTCCGAGCTCTCGTTGCACCCGCTGGTCAATACCCTCTCTTCGGGCGTGACAACCGTGGTCGACGCCGGAACGACCGGCTGGCGCGATTTCGCCCAATTCCGGCACGACGTAATCGACAACCGCTGGAAGATCCGCGTGCTCGGCTACGTCAACATCGTCGGCTCCGGCATGGGCGGGGCGTGGGAGCACGAGGCAAACGAAATGAATCCGGAACTGGCGGCCAGCACGGCGCTGATGCACAGCGAGGTCGTGGTCGGGATCAAGACCGCCCACTACTGGGCCAAACGCCACTTCGACGCCGATCACGCGCCGTGGACGGCGGTCGACCGGGCGGTGGAGGCGGCCGAGCTGTGCGGGATGCCGGTGATGGTCGATTTCTTCCCGAACCTGCCGGACCAATCGTACCCCGACCTGATCCTGGAGAAGCTGCGGCACGGCGACATCCATACCCACGTCTTCGCCCAGCAGTTCCCGATCATCGACGACGGCGGGAAAGTGTTCGACCACCTGCGCCGGGCGCGGGAGCGCGGCGTGATCTTCGATCTCGGGCACGGGGCCGGCAGCTTCTGGTTCCGGAACGCGATTCCGGCGATCCAGCAGGGCTTCATCCCCGATTCCATCAGCACCGACCTCCACACCGGCAACGTGGCCGGGGTCGTGATCGACATGCTGACCTGCATGAACAAGCTGCTCGCGATCGGCGTGCCGCTGGACGGCGTGATCGCACGCTCGACCGTGGCCCCGGCCCACGAAATCAACCGGCCCGAGCTCGGCACGCTGACCGTCGGCGGCCCCGCCGACATCGCCGTGCTGGCGCTGGACGAGGGCGACTTCACCTACGTCGATTGCGAGCGAACGACGCTGCCGGGAACGCAGCGCCTCCGCTGCGAGATGACGATCTACGGCGGGAACATCGTCTACAACCCGAACGGCCGTGGCCTCGCCACCTGGGAGCAGGACGCGATCGACAACCCGATCCCGTTCCACGTCCGCTCCCAGGAATTTTGAACCGCATGAAGACAGATGATGAGCTCAGGCACTTCGAGGCGCACGGCGCGACCCTGCCGGAGACGGACGATCAGGGGCACGTGGAGCACGACGGCGCGCGGATCTGGTACGCGGTCTACGGCTCCGGCCCGCCGGTGCTCCTGTTGCACGGCGGGCTCGGACACAGCGGCAACTGGGGCTACCAGGTTCCGGCGCTCGTCGACGCCGGCTTTCGCGCCGTGGTGATCGACAGCCGAGGTCACGGCCGGAGCACGCGCGACGCCCGGCCCTACAGCTATGAACTGATGGCCTCCGACGTACACGCCGTGATGGACTCGCTGGGCCTGGAGAGGGGCGCTTTCGTCGGCTGGAGCGACGGCGCCTGCGTGGCCATGATCCTCGCCAACGAGGCTCCCGATCGCGTTGCGGGGGTGTTTTTCTTCGCCTGCAACATGGACCCGAGCGGCGCAAAGAAGTTCGAGCCCAGCCCGATCGTCGACCGGTGTTTCGCCCGTCACACTGCGGATTATGCGGAACTCTCGCCCACCCCGGACCAGTTCGAGGCATTGGCCGAGGCGGTCGGCCTGATGCAGCGGACGCAACCGAACCATTCCACCATCGACCTGGCCGGGATCAGCGTGCCAGTGACCATCGTCCAAGGCGAGCATGACGAGTTCCTAGAACTCGACCACGCTGACTACCTCGCCCGCAGCATTCCCGGCGCGGACCTGGTTGTCTTGCCCGCTGTCAGCCACTTCGCGCCGCTGCAGCGGCCAGACGAGTTCAACGCCGTGATGCGGATCTTCATCGACAAGGTCATTGGCTGACGCAGCCGGTTCGCGAACGTGGACTACTCCCGATCGCCAACGGGTTGGGCGAATTCCCAGTTGTGGCCGGCGGGATCGGCGAAGCAGGCCGTGCGCATTCCCCACGGCTTGTCCTCCGGGCCATTGATCAGGGCAACGCCCTTGGCGGCCAGCACGGCGCACCTGGCATCGATATCGTCTACCACGATTACCAACTGGACGCGCGACCCGGCATCGGGGCCCGCTACCAGGGCAGGGGCCAGCTGCTTTCGCGCAGCCGAGACGGTCAACAGGTTGATCAACGTTTCGCCGAGCTTGTAGGCGGCGGCGTACTCGTCCCCGAACGCCAGCTCCAGCCCAAATATGTCCTCATAGAAGGCCTTCGCGGCCGGCAAATCCTCGACGAAGAGGTTGATGAGCGAAAGGCTTTTGAGTGGCGCCTGCATAGGACTCCCATGGATTCGGGCCGGGTCAGGGTCAATTCCTCAGATCCCTTCCAGCCAGTGTATCCATCCACCAAAGGCACACTTCTTCCCATTTGCGCCGAATGCGGCTACCGGCGTTCTGTGGGGCAGGCTGTGTTGACCGACCCCGACGTGACGGCCCTTTCGCAAGGCGGAATCAGAACTTGGGTTGATGGGTCACGCCGACCGGATCGCCGCCCTGAAGGAAATCGAAATCGCAGCCCTGCGGCGCCTGGGTGACGTGCTCCAGGTAGAGCCGGCCGTAGCCGCGCGTATAGGCGGGAGCCGGGGCCCGCCACTCCGCGCGGCGAATTGCCAGCTCGGTCTCGTCGACATGCAGGTGCAGTCGCCGCGCGGCGACATCCAGTTCGATCCGGTCCCCGTTGCGGACGAGCGCCAATGGGCCGCCAATCGCGCTCTCCGGGGCGACGTGGAGTACGATCGTGCCGAATGCCGTCCCGCTCATCCGTGCGTCCGAGATCCGCACCATGTCCCGCACGCCCTTGACCAGCAGCTTGCCGGGGATCGGGAAGTTGCCGACCTCCGGCATGCCCTGCCCGCCGATCGGCCCGACCGTCCGCAGCACCAGCACGTCGTCCTCCGTCACGTCGAGGTCCGGCGCGTTGATCCGGGCCTGGAGATCGGCCATGTCATCGAACACGACCGCCCGACCGGTGTGCCGCAGCAGCCCGGGCGTGGCCGCGGCGTGCTTGATCACGGCACCGTCCGGGGCGAGGTTGCCCCACAACACGGCGGTTCCACCGTCGGGCTGGAGCGGGTTGTCCAGCGATCGGATCACATCCTCGTTGTGGATGGGGGCCTGCTCGACATT
>JBGTNF010000525.1:0-6961 GCA_041743205.1 Thermomicrobiales bacterium
ACCGGCAGCGGCGAACCACGGCCCGTGCCGCCGCCGGTCACGCTGGACGGCGACCCGCCGCGCAACGCGCTGATGGTCGGCCAGCGGGTCTACCTGCGGCCGGAAGAACCGAAGGACGGGATCAAGGCGGCGCTCCTGGCGCGCCAGGAGACGGAGACGTTCTTCGATATCGGGCGCCACCTGACCAGCCCGGTGATGTACGAGAAGTGGATCAACGACCACCACAAGCCGGACTTGCCGTCGTGGATCACGTTCTGCGTCTGCCTGCGGGAAAACGACGAGCCGATCGGCTGGGTCGCGCTGCTGGATGTCGATTACCAGAACCGGTTCGCTGAAACCGGCAGTTTCTTCGGCGACATCACGCACCGGGGCGGCGGCTACGGCTCCGAAGCCAAGCAGTTGCTGCTGGAGTACGCGTTCGAGCGGCTCGGGTTGCACATGGTGCAGTCGTGGGTCTACTTCCAGAACACGCGCTCGGCGGCGGCGCTCCGCAAGCAGGGCTACCGCGAGGCGGGCCGGATCAACTGGCTCTATCCCAACAACGGCACGTTCGACAACTTCGTGGTCTTCGACCTGCTCGCCGGCGAGTGGCGCGCCATGCCCCGCAAAGAGTGGGAATCGCCAGCCATGTAACGGTTCGCCACTCATCCGCGCTGGTTGGGGTGGCCCTTGTGGCCTCCCGCGGACAGGCTTGCGAGATGCGCCTGCCACGGAGCCGGATTCACCGTTCTGCGACCCGTCGCCGCCGTGTCGCGGTCGAGACCGGGAAGCAGCCTGGCCCCGGCCTCGCCCGCGTGGTGCGGGAACTCGCGGGCGAGGCGCCGCGTCATCCCGACGTGATATCGCGACGCGAGAACACCAGGTAGCTGCCGGCGATGGCCGTGGCGCAGTAGAGCGTGAGGATCGCGATCGATTTCCAGAGCTGGCCGGTCGAGACCGGGTCCATCATGGTTCCGCCATCCCCGGTCGTGATGTTCACCAGTTGCTGCACGTTCCAGTTGATGCCGTACTCGCCGATCGATTCGAATCCGTCGATCACTTCCAGGAGGAGTCCGAGCACGAGCACCTCCGCGAAGTTGAGCCCGATGCCGATCGCGATTCCCGCCGCGTTGGAGCGGGTCACGAGCGCCGCCGCGAAGGCGATCACGGCGTAGGGCAGGGTCGCGATCATCCAGCGCAACGTGCCGAGCAGCATGTCGTCCCACACGGCCACCGGCAGGCTGACGTCGCCGCCCATCAGGACCGCGGCAATGGTCGCCGTCAGCAGCGAGACGAGTACCGCGACGATCACCATGAAGATCGTGTAGAGACCGACCACGAGCCACTTCGCCGAGAGCAGTCCGGCGCGCGAGGAGGACCTTGCCACCAGGGGCCGCAGCGTGTTCCACCCGTGCTCGCTGCCGATCAGGCCCGAGGCCACGACGATGATCATGACGAGCGCGACGACCCTCCAGATCTGCATCCCGTTCTCGAAGATGCTCGACAGCTGCTGGACCGATTGCCGGATGTCCAGGCGATCGGCGTCGTTTCCCGATCGGTACTGCGCGTAGCCGATGCCGTAGTAGAGCACGATGAACGCCGACGCCAGCGCCGGCACGATCCAGGTTTGGGGGCGCTTGCGCAGCCGAAAAAGTTCGCCTTGCAGGATATCGATCATGGTTCACACGCTCCTTTCTGAAATGGACATCACATACTGAGACGCCGCCTGATGCGGATCGCCGTCGCCCGGTAGGGGATATCCAGCGGGGCCGACCTTGTGTCCTCCCGCATCGTCCGGGGCGCGAAACCACGGGAGCATCCCACGCTTCGCTCTGGACAGGCTCCAGGAGGGACCTGCTGGATATCACCTACCGGTTTTGATGCGGGTGACGCTACACCAACGACAGGTCGGGCTCGGCCTCGGCCTCGGGCTCGGCGCTTTCCGCCGATTCCGCGGTCAGCTCCAGGAAGAAATCTTCCAGGCTGCTGCGGGTCCGTGCGAAGTGGCTGGGGTACAAGCCCGCGGCGGCCAGCGCACGGTTGATGGCCGCGCCAAGGTCGTCCCCCGCATCGACCCTCAGCCGGTCCTCGCTGATCGAGACGGACTGCACACCGGCAACCTGGCGCAAGACCGTTGCCGCGGCTTCGAGATCACCGGCGTCGAACCGGATGTCGAAGTACCCCTTGCCGCGCAGCAGCTCGTCGATGGAACCCTCGGCAACCTTCTGGCCGCGCCGGACGATGACCACCTGGTCGGAAACCTGCTCGACATCGTGGAGCAAATGGCTGGCCAGGAGCACGCTGTGGCCTTCCTCCGCGATCCGCGGGATGATCGAGCGAATCTCACGCTGGCCGGCGGGGTCGAGGCCGTTGGTGGGCTCGTCGAGGATGACGAGGGTCGGATTGGTGAGCAGGGTCGAGGCGATGCCGATCCGCTGCTTCATGCCGAGGGAAAAGGTCTTGAACTTGCCGTCGGCGCGCCCCTCCATGTTGACCAGCCGGAGCAGCTCCTCGATGCGGCTCTCGGGCACGCCGCCGACCAGTTTCGCCTGGGACCGCAAATTGTCCCGGCCGGTCAGGAACGGGTAGAACGCCGGGTTTTCGATGATTGCCCCGACGTAGCGGGACACCAGCGAGGGAGTGTCCGCCAGGGACTGGCCCATGATCTGGACCGAGCCCGCCGTCGGCCGCACCAGGCCGAGCACCATTCCCACGGTCGTGGACTTGCCCGAGCCGTTCGGTCCGAGAAAGCCCAGCACCTCGCCGCGTCGCACCGTCAGGTCGAGGTGGTCGACGGCGGTCTGGGCGCCGAACCGCTTGGTGAGTCCGCGAGTCTGGAGCACCGGTTCCGTTCCGGTCCCGATTGGATTGGGCGTACGCGACGGCGCCTTGAGCAGGGTGGTTGCCATCAGGGTCTCCTTTGCGCGTGTCTGGGCATGGCGGAGCCTGTCCCTGCCCGATTCCCGGTCGAGACCAGGACGGGGAGGGCGCCTCCGCGTTGCGCTATCGTCCGTGTCATACGAACAACGTGATTGTTTGGTAGTGGCAGAGCTTGTCTCTGCCCGCGGGATGTAGGCAGAGACAAGCTCTGCCACTACCCGTGGAACCATCGGTATCGACCCGAAAGCGGTATCAAATGAAGCCGAAGACCGGCGGAAAGAGGATCACCACGATCGCCGCCCAGCCGGCGTAGACCGGCAGGTAGTCCGTCTGCCTCCGTTCGAGGTTGGCGAACGATCCGCGTCGGCTGAGAAAGCGGAGGTAGAGCACGGCTGACCACGCCAGGTTGACCAGCAGGATCACGTTCACGCCCAGGGCGGCGACACGGTTCGGGCTGAAGCCGAACTCGGTGATGCGGCCGGCGATGGCCCACAACGCCACCGAGTCGGCCAGCAGCGCGCTGACCACGAGCACGACCTGCATCACATCGAAGGCGTCGGGTGGCGACCGGGGATCCCGGGCGGAGATCGCGTAGAGCAGCAGCGCCAGGACCAGGACCAGCAGCAGGTCGAAGGCGATGAGCGCTTCCCGTTCGATGTCGATGCCGCGCCCGATCCAGAGCATGGTCGCCAGGAACGTGACCAGCATGGCGGCCAGCACCGGGGTGAAGAGGCGCGTCAACACCGGCGCCATGTTCTCGATCACGCTTTGTTTGGCTTCCACCAGCCAGGCGGCGATCACGACCGTCGCCATCGCGCCGCAGGGCAGCAGCCACGATTCGAAGGATCCCGATGGACTCGAAGGTCAGCGCCATGAAACCGGCCAGCAGGCCGCCCCCCAGGGCGATCAACACGCAGTAGATGACCAGCTCTCCCGAGAAGCGAATGAAGTCCATGCGGCCGCCCGCCTGGCTCCAGCGGCCGCCGGCGTAGGCGATGCCCACCGCCAGCCAGAGCGCGATCGGCAGGTGCAGCGCCGTCAGCGTTTCGGTGGAGCCGCCCGGAACGATGGGATACACGTTGGCGAAGATCGCCGCCACAACGAACGCCAGGGCCAGCCAGCGGAACGTGGTGGGCTCGAGCCGCCGTTTCCAGGCGAAGTAGCCGGTCAGGATGGGCAGCACGAAGAGCCCCAGGTTCCGGATGTAGAAACCGGCATCCTCGTTCGGGTGCAGACCGAAGAGGACGGGGGTCTTGATCGCCACCGCCGCGGCCGCCGCGAGGCCGAGGGCGACGAGCGCGTCCGCGCGGGCCCGTCCCCGTTCGTTTCCGGAATCCGGCGGGCTGACCACCATCTGCTTCCAGAGCCGGTCCGCGTGTTCGAGCGCGAACTCCCGTGAAAGGGTGTCGATCGCGCCCAGGCGCTTGACCGCCACCAGGAACGCTTCATCGGGGGTGATCCCGGCGTCGACCAGGACGTCCACCTGCTCACGCAGATGGTCTTCCAGCTCCGACACATCGGCGGCGTGGATCGCCTGGCGGCGACCGAGGTACCTCCGCCACTGGTCGATCTGGTCCTCCAGCGATTCTGGGTGACCGGCAACCGGCATCGTCACGCTCATTGCGGCTGCGGCACGGCTGGCGCCGGAATGGGCAGGGAGAGCGCTTCCCAGATGCCCCGGAGCGTCGCATCCACCGCTTGCCACTGCCGGCGTTCCTCCACCAGTTGGGATCGCCCCTGAGTGGTGATCCGGTAGTACTTGCGGCGCCGGCCGCTCGCCGCGACTTCCCACCGCGCCTCGACGTGGCCGAGCCGCTCGAGCCGGTGCAGGACCGGGTAAAGCATCCCGTCCGTCCACTCCATACGCCCACTGGACAACTCCCGCACGCGCTGGAGGATCGCGTAGCCATAACTATCCTCTTCGGCCAGGATCGCCAGGACGATCGGGGTTGACGAAGCCGCTATCAGGTCCTTGTTGATGTCCATGATGTCACCCGTCTCACGGCGATGCGCATCCCGTTCCGCAATACCAAGCAGCATTATACATGGCAGCGCAATGTATGTCGGACAGGGCGAGATCCGGACGCCGGGCCAGGGGGTCTGCCTGCCACCATGCGTGTGGCTGCGGTGAATCGATGTTTGGTCAGTCCGCGGCCGAGGCGGTAGCGGTGGCCGTTGCGGGTTCCGGGAACTGCGAATCCAGGCGCTTTTCCATCCGTTCCAGGTCACGCATGGGGATGAAGACGATGAACAGCGCCCCGGCGACGATCGCCGCAATCGCCCCGGCGGTGACGTGGACAGATGGCGGGTGGTTGAAGTACTCCACGATCAACGCCGAGATCACGCCGATCAGCGCCGCGTTGATCGCCCCCACCAGGACCGGGGTGCTGCCCAGGATCCGGGCCAGGCGCGATGGCGCCACGGGGCTGTAGGTCCGCAGGACGCTCATCCGGTCGTCGTAGCAACTGGTGATGAAATATCGTTCGAGGTCAGGCGCGATATCGATGTAGGCGTGACGCAAGCGGTTCATGCCGACCACCATGTAGACATCCTCATCGCGGGCGGTGGTCATCCGGATCAGGGTCCAGATTCCCAGCAGGAGCACCAGGGGCAGCACGAGCAACGCGAAGAGCGTGAAATCGTCCCCGTCGTCGGTGGCCTGGGAAACGAGCGCGAGGGCGACAGTGGCGGCCGACAAGGTTGTAAGGAACATGGTGGCGCGGCTGAAGATCTCGTTCCAGATCAGGCTCCGGGTCGCCAGCAGGCTCCAGTGCTCGGTCGCCAGGATCTGGATTTTCACGGCGTCGGGAACCACGCGCGGGCCAGTAGAAATCGGGTCGACTTGCGGATCCTGCACGAGAGCTCCCTTAGCCTGATATCAGCCGGTCAAGGCGGGCGCCGTCGCGTTTGAACCCTGCCGGGACTCATTCGGTGTCGTCCTCGCAAGTATGCCGCCACCAACCGCATCCAGCCATGCTCCACCAGGCATGGCCGGTTCGACTTCTGGAACAACAAGTAAGCACTATGCATTTCTTGAATACGCGATGACTGCATTGCTTGCCCCGTTCTGTCCAATATCCTCCCCACATCGATAGTCATCCGTATCGAACGCGCACAGGAGAACAGGAACTAGCCCTTTGCTATGTATCATGCCCATAAATATCGAGGAAATTACCCCAACTAAGACCAACGACGATTGGCCTTTCCGATCACGCGCGGGTATGCTGAAACATCGTTGCGTTGGGCCGGACCATGAACGGTGAAGGTGGCCCGCGGGCGCATCCGGAACCCGCGCGTCGCTGCCGTTGATTGTCCGCGAGGCCCGGCGCGGATGACGACGAGCCGGGCTGCCATTCCCAATCTCCATTGCAGCCTCGACATTCGATGTACGTCAGGTACGCCACCACGGGAGTCAAGCCATGAGCAACCGCGATCCCCTTTACACGGCCCCGCTGTCGGGTTCGAACGATCCACTTTCACCCACCAGCGATGATCCGCTGACGACGACCGGTCGAATTGGCGCGTCGCAGACCGAGCCAATCGATTGGGAGAACGACGCCTACATCGCGCCCATCGGCCAGGGAGACGCCAACGTGCACGGTTCATCCAGCAGTTCAACGGACATGAAGAGCCAGGCCCAGGACAAAGCCGGTCAGGCCAAAGAGAAGGCCGCCAATGTCGCCGGTCAGGCTCAGGAGAAGGCTGGCGAAGCAAAGGACAAGGCCTCGGACATGGCTGGTCAGGTCCAGGACAAGGCCGGAGAAGTCGGCGAGCAAGCGCACGCCAAAGCGGACGCGGGAATCGATGGCGCCGCCGCCGGCCTGGAGCAGGCGGCTGGTCTGTTGCGCAAGCAGGGTGAGCAGCGCGAGGGCTCGGTGGGAGCGGCGGCGACCAAAACGGCCGACACGCTGGAAACCGCCAGCACGTACCTGCACGAGAAGGACACCGACCAGTTGGTGACCGATCTCGAAGCACTGGTTCGCCGCAAGCCGGTCGAGTCGGTACTGGTCGCCGCCGGCATCGGGTATTTGCTGTCCAGGATCGTGAGTTAGGGAACCGCCTGACGAAAGGGGCAAGTCGTGAGTACACAACGTACGGCGCC
>JBGTNF010000526.1:0-8154 GCA_041743205.1 Thermomicrobiales bacterium
ACACTATCGGTCGCTTTCCGGGAACGATAATGGTCGGCACGGACGGAGTCAGGCCCGCCGATGGATGCTCGTTGCCACATTCCAAGGATGTTTCGTGACCATCGATTCACGCACGCCCACCACCATCTGCCTCGTTCGCCATGGCGAAACCGACTGGAACTTCACCCGCCGCTATCAGGGCTGGTCGGACATCCCCCTCAATGAGCTTGGCGTCGAACAGGCAGGGATCGTCGCTCGGGCGCTTGCCGGCGAGCACTGGGATGCGATCGTCAGCAGCCCGCTCGGCCGCGCCCTGCGCACTGCTGAGGCGATCGCCGCCGCCCTCGGGATCGATGATATCGAGACCGATCCCGATCTTCGTGAGCGCAGCTACGGCGAGGCGGAAGGCCTGACCGCCGAAGAGCGCGAGGCTAAATGGGACGGTCCCGAGTGGCCTGGGCTCGAAGCGTGGGACAGCGTTGCCGGGCGGGCCATGGCGGCCCTGGGCCGGGTCGTGGCGCGGCACGCCGGCCAGCGCGTTCTGGTGGTGTGCCACGGCGGCCTCATCAATGCGGTGTTGACCACCGTGTCGAACGGCGAGTACGGCACCGGGATCACGATCATCCTCAACACCGCCCGCACCACCCTGACCCACGATGGCGCGGCTTGGACGGTGGACACCGTCACCGACTCCAGCCACCTTGATGTCGCGGTGGCGGTCGAACGCTAGGCTGGGCCGGCTCCACGGCCGGCATCAGGTCACGCGGACAATGGTAACCCGGGGATCCCTAACCGTCTCCCAGATCCGGTCGAACACGATGTCGTAGGGATACGGGAAATCCGCCCGATACGACCCAAGCTGCTCCAGATCGGTTCGTAACTCGTCCAGATCGCCCCATTGGGGCTCGCCGTCCTCGTTGACTGGCGAGCTCATGTTGCCGAACCGCTTGAACGAGGCATACATTTCACCGTGCACGTTGAGACGCAGGAATGATGAATTCGGGCCGACGACCTGTCACGCCCACATGATGAAATCCAGCATTAAACGGTTGCTGGCGATTACCGCTCCGGTGATCGCCTCGCCTTCGTCCTGATAGCCGTACATCTCGATGCCCATCTGGCGCCCCCTCCGAAACGATGTGACGCATACGACCGACCGAGCCGTGTCGGCAAGGCGGCGTGTCACGCCGATGTGCATGTTGTTGAGCGGCCGGCAAGGAAGGGCAGTGTGCCGTATCCGTAGCGGCTTTGGCAAACATCGGGCAGGTGCTGGAACGCGCAACATTGAAGAAGCATTCGTCATGATCCCGGGATACTGTACGTACAATGGCCGCGACGCCGTGCGTCGACCAGTGATCGTTTTTCCGCTAGGTACACATCAGGAGCCAGATCATGCCTAAAGTTGAAGGTATTCCCATGGGAGCCCCGTGCTGGACGGATCTTTCCACGTCTGATCCGGATCGGGCGCAGGCGTTCTACGGCGGGTTGTTCGGGTGGGATGCGGAAGACTCCGGCGAGGAATACGGCCACTACATCAACCTGTCCAAGGGCGAGGCTGGCATCGCCGGGATGATGAAGAAGGACGACGACATGCAGGCTATGCCGGACGCCTGGACCTTCTACCTCGCGGTGCCCGACGCCAAGGCTGCCACCCCGGCTGTGCGTGACGCCGGTGGGCAGGTCGTGTTCGACGCCATGGATGTCGGCAAGATGGGGAGGATGGCGCTCGTCACCGATCCGGCCGGCGCCTTCTTCGGGCTCTGGCAACCGGCCGCGCACAAGGGGTTCGACCTCTACGGCGAGCACGGAGCGCCCGCCTGGCACGAGCTGCACACGCGTGACTTCGAGGCGGCAAGCGCGTTCTACGGCACAGTGCTTGGCGTCGAGGTCGCCGAAATGGAGATGGGCGGGGGACCGAGCTACCGGACGATCGACATCAACGGCGATCAGCAGGCCGGCATCATGGACGCCGCGAGTTTCCTGCCCGAAGGCGTGCCCAGTCACTGGACGGTTTACTACGGCGTCGACGATACCGACGCGGCTATCGCGAAGGCGCAGGACCTGGGCGGGTCGGTGCTCAGGCCGGCAGAGGACACGCCGTTCGGCCGGATGGCAACGATCGCCGACCCGATGGGCGCAACATTCAATATCGTCTCGGTTGGGGATTCTCCAGCGTAACTTCCGCGTGCGGCGAAGTAGGCTGAAATGGATTCGGGTAATGGCCGCCCTGCCCTGCTGGATGTGGCGGCCACCACCCGAGTAACGTCCGGGTTGGCGCGAAAATCTACGCGTAAATGTCCCGCCGCTCGAACAGGCGTACCGCCAACGTCACCATCAGGGCGGTGGCGGCCAGCAGTATCGCAGCGCCGCCCCAGGATACGTCGTCCTCGATTGCGTTGCCGTAGTACTCGAATGCAGATAGCCACTTCAACCAGCCCAGTCCCTCCACCAACCGGGAGACGACGGTCAGGGCGTACATTGCGAACATCACCCCAACGCTGGCCCCAAGCACCCTCCCCCGCTGCCGGCCCATCGCCGAAATCACCAGGCCCACGCTTCCCAGGGCGAGGGCTGTCGACCAGGCGGCGAGGCTGGCGGCCAGGGAGTCAGCCAGCCCGAGTCCGGTCCCCACGATCAGGCTGATGAGCCAGGTGCCGATAGCAAGTCCGATCAGGACGATTGCCAGATTCACCGCCACCGCGACGACCGAGGCGAGCACCAGGTGAGTTCGTGGCAATGGCGTTCCGAGCAGCACGTCAAGCGCTCCTCGCTCCTCCGCCCCCGCGATGGCTGACGTGAACGCCAGGATCGGGATGAAGGCCACCACCAGCGGCAGGTAGCTGTAGATTTGCCCGGTGAGATAAGGCTCGATACGATCTTACGACGAGATGTTGAACGCTTCGAGCATGGCCTCCGGATAGGCGCTGACATCCATCGTCCCCTGGATCGATGGGAACGTAGCGACGATCAAGGCGCCGTAGGCGATGAGCGAGAGCGTCCAGATCAGCGTCCCGCGCCGGGATCGTGCCAGCAAATGGTCGACGTAGGTGGCGAACGTATTTCCGCGGCTCGACTGGACGCGGACGGTCGATGATCGAAGCGGCATGGTGGATTCGGTCTGGCTCATGCTCGTGCATCTGTTCTGGCCGGCGAACCGGATCCGTAATAGGTGAGGAAAACGTCCTCCAGCGACGGCCGCTCGATGTCGATCGCGGTGATGTCGCAGCCCGCGATCAGACCGATGATCTCGTTCATGTCGCCATGCGCGTCGAACACGATCACTTGGCCATCGGCCCGCGCCAGGTCGACGCCGCCGAGTCGTTCCACCTGCCTCATGAACGGCAGGAGCGATTCGGGCTGGCGGAACTGGACGCGGACTTGCCGGAATGTCTTGCTGGTCAGCGCGTGCGGATCCTCGACCGCCACCAGTTCGCCGTCCCGGATGATGCCGACCCGGTCGGCGACCTGTTCGATTTCCGAAAGCACGTGAGACGAAAAGAACACGGTCTGGCCTCGCGTGCGTGATTCCCTGACCAAATCCAGAAACGTTTCCTGGGCGAGGGGATCGAGTCCACCTGTCGGTTCGTCGAGCACCACGACCTCAGGCTGGTGGAACATCGCCTGGATGATGCCGATCTTCTGCTTGTTGCCGCGTGACAGACGACGCATCGGCGTATCGAGGTCGGCATGCAGCCGTTCGGCAAGGTCGAACGCGTAGGCAAGGCTCGAAACCCGGCGCAGCTTGCCGAACAGTGAAATCAGTTGCCGCCCCGTCATCTGGTCGTCGAGGGTGAATTCGCCTGGCAGGTTGCCGATCCGCTCGTGGATGCGGTCGCGCTCGGTCACGATGTCCAGGCCGAGGATTGCCGCCTGTCCGCTCGTTGGCGTCATGTACCCAAGCAGCGTCCGGAGCGTCGTTGATTTACCGGCGCCGTTGGGTCCAAGGAAACCAAACACTTCGCCGTGGTGGATTTCGAAGTTGACGTTGCGGATGCCCCGGTTGGCCCCGTAAGTTTTGGTCAGGTCATGGGTAACGATCGCGCTGTTCACCGATGAGTCGCTCCCGGTCCGCCTCCCAGGCTGGGAAGAGGTCCGTGAATGTGCGTTTCCAGAACTGCATGAAGGCAAGCGATTCCAGCAGGTGCGCCGGTGGGGGCAAATCGCCGTTGGCGGTGAGCCGGAGGCCGCGCTCGAAGATGTCGATCATGCGATCGAGTTCGCCGCCGCGACGGCGCGAGGTTTCCGACCAGGCGTCGGGCCGAAGCTCGAAGTAATCGCGTCGTTCACCGGGCCTGGTGAACCGCCGGACCATCCCAAGCTGCACGATGATGCGGGTCGCCTGGCTGATCGAACCCCGGCTGGCGTGAAGCGCCGCGGCGATAGTCTCGGCCGATTGGGTCGGGGGATCGGCGATCATGAGCAGGCCCAGCACCCGTCCGACCATGCGACCGCCGCCGAACTCCTCGAAGAGGATGCCGAAATCTTCGATGTACTGGTAGCGTGCCTCGTCCATTCCCCTAACCTCTCATCTCAGTTATTGTAGAATTTTCGGAACATTCAGTCAATAGTGAACGATAATTCGCCTACGATGCTTGGCCGCACCCTGAGGCCCGGCTAAGAGTAAATGTCGCGGCGATTGAACAGCATGATCGCCGCGCCGACCAATGTGGCCGCGGCCGCGAGCAGGACCGCCACGCCCGGCCACCAGATGCCTTCGAGGATCGACGAGCCATAGTAGTGGTAGGCCGAGGCGAACCGGATGCCTGAAACCGATGGCGCCAGCCGTCCGATCACGTTGATCAGGTACATCAGGAAGAGGATCGCCGCCGGAACCCCCAGCGCCACCGACCGTTGCCGCACGACGCTCGACATCGCCAGGGCTAGGGCGCTGAACGCGAGCGTCAGCGGCCAGAGCGCAAAAGCGGCCCGCAGTGTTTGCCGGGCCGTGAGGTCAAGGTCGAGCGCGTTGGCGACCGAGAAGACCACCGTCCCGATCACCGCCGTCAGGAACAGCAGGTAGGCGGCCACGACGACGAACGACCCGAGGATCAGGTGATACCGGGGAATTGGGTTGCCGAGCAGCACGTCGAGCCGGCCCCGTTCCTCGGCGCCCGCCACGATGTTCGAGAGGGCGATGATGCCGTAGAACGGCAGGATCAGCGGCAGGATCACCCCGAACAACTCGCTGGAGAGAAACGACGCCAGTTGCGTGAAATCGTTGATATTGAACGCGGCCCGCAGGTTGGCCGGGATCAGCGAAATGTCGACCGCGTCGCTGACCGAGGGGTAAATGCCGACGATCAGGCCACAGTAGATGATGAGTCCAAGCATCCAGAAGCTGGTCGTGCGCCAGCTGGCGAGGAACTGGAAGCGGGTGTAGGGCCAGAACGTCGAGCGTGGCGTGGGGCCGGGTTCGCGTTGGGTCATGCCTCGCCTGGTCCGTAGTAAGTGAGGAAGATTTCTTCCAGCGGCGGCCGCTCGGCGTCGAACTGGACCACCTGCTGCTGGCTCGCCAGCCGGATCACCTCGTTCATCGAGCCGCTGACCGTGAAGCTCAGGCTCGCCTCGTGCGCCTCGAACCGGTCGACGCCGGGCAGGTTGGCGAACCCCTGGGCGGCCGCCGCATCGAGCGGCGCCGCGAACTGGATGCGCACGTAGCGGAAGGCGCGACCGGTCAGGTCGTGCGGGTTCTCGACCGCCACCAGCTCGCCGTTGCGGATGATCCCGACCCGGTCCGCAATCTGTTCGACATCCGAGAGGATGTGCGAGGAGAAGAAGACGGTCTGTCCGCCGGCCCGGGCCTCCTGCAGGAGCGTGAGGAACGTTTCCTGCACCAGGGGGTCCAGCCCGCTGGTTGGCTCGTCCATCACGATCAGCGCGGGTTCGTGGAACAACGCCTGGATGATGCCGACCTTCTGCTTGTTGCCGCGCGAGAGCCGCCGCATCGGCGTGTGCAGGTTGGCGTCCAGCCGCTCCGCGAACGCCTGCGCACGGTCGAGGCTGACCGCGCCGGACCCACGCAGTTCGGCGTAGAAGCGCAGCATTTCCAGGCCGGTCATGCGGTCTTCGAGGCTGAACTCGCTCGGCAGGTTGCCAAGATGCCGATGTATCTCGACGGCGTGCGTGGCGACATCGAGACCGAGCACCTCGGAGCGGCCCGAGGTCGGTTTCAGGAACCCGAGCAGGGTGCGCAGCGTGGTCGATTTGCCGGCGCCGTTCGGGCCAAGAAAACCGAAGATCTCGCCGCGCTCGACGGTCAGGTTGACGTTGCGGATGCCGCGGCTGGAGCCGTAGGTCTTGGTCAGGTCAACGGTCTGGATCGCGAGGGACGATGTCGTGGGGGCCAGGGTCAGCGGGTTTGCCCTTCTGTTTCGTTGAGGCGGTGCGCGGTTTCGACATCGTCGACCGCAGTGGCCGATTCGCGGTTGACCGAGACCTGGAGTGCGCCGTTCTCGAATCCGACGATGGCGTGAACAGGCATGTCGAGGTCTGCGTGCTGGCCCTCGCGTCCAACCAGGATGTAGTGGGGATGGACTTCGCGGACGTGCCCGAGACGGGCGCCGCCATAGCCGATAACCGGCGCTCCGACCGGGATGTCCTGCGTGCCGTGGGGATCGTCGCTCATCGCCTGCGTCCTTTCGCCATTCGGGCCCGCTGACGTTCTGATGCTCGCCGCCAGCGTGCCTTCAGTCTACCCCGGCCGGCTGCGGGGCTCGTGATCCGGCGCCCCGCCGTCGCCGTCGCCGGGCCAGTCGCCGCACGTCAGGTGGTGGAGACTGGCCCTCGACACAGGTGGGGAAACGTTGCCTGGAGCCATTCGACCTCAAGGCGTGTCTTTTCGATCTCGCCGTTGTCCCGGAACATGGTCCACGGGTAGCGGCCTTCGGCGGCGCGCTCGGCGATCTCCCCCATCGCCGACTCCTGGAGCCGACCGACCTCCAGCGCCACCTCGTCCGGCGTGAACGATCCGTACGTGTCGCAGATGACCGCCAGCCGATGCGCGAAATCGGGCTGCTTGGAAAAGCCGCATTCCCGCCAGTGATCGTCGCCGCGCAGGGGGACGAAGTAGAGGGCGAGCTGGGCGAGATCGGTGATCGCCAGGCCTGGCTCCGCGAAATCCCAGTCGATCAGGCCGGTCAGCGCATCCCCCTGCCACAGCGTGTTCCAGGGGCCAAGGTCGCCGTGCCGGATCACTTGTCCCAACGGCTTTTCCGCCGCGCCGCCGCGCCAGATCGTGTCCGGCGGCAGCACGAGACCGATCGTGGCGGCGTGAAATTCGTTGAGCATCGCCGCTGCCTGAATCAGGGCGTCGTCGGTGAACATAACGGGTCGCCACGGCCGCATCATCGACTCGCCCGGCAGGAATCCGATCATCTCCCGGCCTTGCTCGTCGACGCCAAGCGCTGTCGGTGCAAAGGTGAAGCCACGGCGCGCGAGGTGATCGAGGACGGCGTGGACCGCCGGGACCCAAGGGCCGCCGGTTCGGTAGACGACGTTGCCGCGCCTGGTGACAGTGTTGATCACGCCGCCGGTGAGCGGTACTTCCTGCATGCACTGGTTCCTGGTCGAAATGTGATCGCCGGCCGGCATCACCGCCGGCGCTGCCAGGGTGCAGCATAGTCTTTTTGAGATGGCCACGGCGAAATGACCGAGCCACATTGCTGAATGGCGGCCCTTGAACTGCCCGTTCGTCGATCGACCGGTTACTGGATCCAGCCGCCGAGCAGGAGCGGGGAGGTCGGCGCGGGGCCGGCCTGGGTCGTCTCGACCGAGACGCCGACCGCCCAGTAAGCGGCGTACGTTTCCGGCGCCTCCACGGCGGCGACAATCGCGCCCTGGGCATCGGCAGTGACCGAACCAGCGTTGACCACGTCGCCGTTCTGGGTGAAGAGCCAGACCTGGAAGCTCTGGCCATCCTCCAGGGTGGGCAGGTCACGGGCTGTCAGGATCGCCTCGTCCCGCGTGCGATCGACGAGGATCGTGGCGCTGGCGTCGGTTTGCGTTTCGGAATCGGTGAGCGGGTAGGCGGAAGCCGATTCGGCGAACTGCGCGACGAAACTGTTCTGCTCGTCAAGTTCCCGCTGCAGGAGGACGTTCCAGCCGCCCAACAGCAGGAGGGCGATGGCCGCCGCCGGCAGCGCGATCCAGGCGAGCCGGATTGGCAGGCGGCGAACC
>JBGTNF010000527.1:0-2309 GCA_041743205.1 Thermomicrobiales bacterium
CGCTACTTGAAGTGCGATTCGAAGGTGCGGTCGGCGATCACGTTGCCCTGCGCGTCGTGGATCACGCGGCTGAAGGCGAAGGCGTTGTTGCCGATCTCCCAGGCGTCGATGATCACCGATCGGCCGTCGCCGGAGCCGTAGATGGCCACGTTGACGTAGGGGTAGGCGATGCTCGATTCGACCAGCAGCCAGCCATCGGTGTAGTTCTCGAACTCGAAATCCGGCCACTCCGCCGGGTCCGGACCCCACTGCAGGATCGAGGCGTCGAACCCTGGTCCCCAGCCGTCTCGTTCGTAATCCGGCAACCGGTAGGTGTGCGCGTACCACTCGGTGATCGGCATCCCGGCGTTGAGCGCCGCCCGGAAGATCGTGGTCGAGACCTGGCAAACGCCCCCGCCGACGTCGCGGCCGACGCCTTCGCCCTGCACCACCAGCGCTTCCTGGAAGCCCCGCTCGTAGGTGATCTCGCCGATCGCGTCGTTGAACGAGAAGGTCCCGCCCGGCGGCACCAGCGTGCCGTTCATCAACTCGGTCGCCAGCTCCACATTGGCGTCCCGCCCTTCGACGCCACCGTCGTAGTTGGAGCTGCCGTCGCCCAGCAGCGTATCGATGCCGAGGGCGTCGAGGTTCTCGCCGTCGATCTCGGGCTTGGTCAGGATCACCGGGATCTCGACCGGCTGGTGGCTGTTCAGGAAGCTGTCGGCGACCGCTTCGGCGAAGGCCCCGCCCTGGATCGTGACCCCGGCGCTGCTCGGTTCCAGCGCGACCACGCCATCGTCCCAGCCGATCACGGCGTCCATTGGCGGCCGGTTGATCTCGTCCCCGACCTCGGCGCGCAGGGCAGCGGCCAGGCCATCGGTGTCGATGTCGAGCACGGCGGAGGGTTCCCCGTTCTCCAGGGCCGTGTCGACGAGGAGGTAGGGGCCCAGGATGGCCCCCTCCAGCCGCCAGGAATCGTCGCCGTAGGTGACCTCGACCGGTTCGGCGATCATCCCTTCGATCGTGGCCTGGACCGGGGTCAGGTTGGCGCGGGTGAACATCGGTTCGTCGACCCGCGTCGGCAGTTCGGAAGTTGCCGGTTGCAGGGACGCGAGAGACGCGAGAGACGCCAGGATCTGGGCGGTGACCGCCTCGCGGTCGACGGCCACGCCGGGAACCTCGTCCGAGATCGCGACGGCGCCGCCGTCGATCGTCAGCCGAGCATCGATGGCGATGTTGCCGATGTCCGCATCCACCTGGTCGAACCAGGCGTCGAGCGTGGCCCCGTCGAGGTCCGTGTAGAGCGGCGCCTGCTGGTCGGCATCGAGGAGGGCGCCGGTGAAGGCGAGGCGCGACGTCGCGTCTCCCGTGCGGCCCAGGGCCATCGCGTTCGCGATCGAGGCGTCGAGGTCGACCCGGCCGCCGACCTCGGCCAGGGTCGGCGTCCAGGTCAGCTCATTGTAGGTGAAGGTGAAGGTCTCCCCTTCGAGCGCCGCGGCCCGCTCCGCGAGCCGGTTTTCGGCCTCGGCGGCGGTCAGCCCGCCAATGGGAACATCGGCCACGGCGACCGCCGGGTAGATGCGTCCGTCATACAGCTGGCGAAAGCCGAAGAGGCCCACGGCCAGCAGCAAGGCGAGAACGACGAGCACCAGGATGCAGGCTGGAACCAGTCGCAGCAGCCGCTGGGCGCGGGATAGCGGGGCGGAATTCGCCGCCGCGGGTTCTGCGGGCGCGATCAGCGGGGCATCGGCGTCCGGCAATACGGATTGCCGCAACCGGTCGAGCTGGCGGATGGGCCAGGCCAGCGCATCATTCAGCCCACGCGGCGACTCGTTCCGGGGGTAGATCGACGCGTCATTGGGCAAGGACGATTGACTCATGCGTGGCGCTCTCGGTGGGACCCTGGTAATAGTCGGGTTGCGCCGCCTTGCGACAGATGGGACCGGCGGCGGTTTCGGCTCGGGACAGGACGATCGGCATCGTGAACCGGTGACGTTTCACGCTTGATACGATGGACGTTGACTACAAGACCACCCGTCACTCATACCACGGCTGGCGCCGCAAGCGCAAGGTTTCCGGAAATGCCTTCGGTTGCTCGGGCCTGGAAGGGGCGAAACCGGGACCTGTGGCCAATTGACACGCCTCGCGTGGGAGCACAGACTGTTCATGGGACTTCTATTGAAACAACGCCCAAAAGGGCGCTCGCGCAGTGCAGCATCGAGGAGGCAGGTCATGTCAATCGGCCAGCGTTTCACCACGTCAACGGCCATCGCGCGAGGCGCCAGCCGCCGTTCCGTTTTGCGGGGCGCCGGGGGTCTGGCCGCCGCCGC
>JBGTNF010000528.1:0-1977 GCA_041743205.1 Thermomicrobiales bacterium
GTACGGATACGGCCACGGTCAGGATCGCAGTCGGGGCCGGCGAGGCGCGCCTCGTCGATCCAACCGTGGAACGCGCCGCCTGGATCGACGGCGCGACGATCTACGGCGTCGTCGTCCGCAACGTCGGCCCCGATGGCTACCGGAGCGTGATCGACCGGCTCGACGACCTGGCCGACCTCGGCGTCGCCGCCATCTGGCTGGCCCCGATCAACGTGACGCTCCCCGGTGATTTCGGGTACGCGGTGGTCGACTACTTCGATCTCCGTCCGGAATACGGGACGCTCGACGATCTCCAGCGCCTGGTCCGGGAAGCGCACGCCCGCAACATCCGGGTGCTGATGGACGTCGTGCCCAACCACACCTCCAGCGAACATCCCTACCACGCGGACGCCGTGCGGAATGGCGGCGCCTCGCCATATCACGGTTACTACGACCGAGACGCTGACGGAAATCCCACACACTATTTCAGCTGGACGCACCTGCCGAACCTGGATTTCGACAATCCCGAGGTCCGCCGTTTCGTCACCGAGGCGTTGATGTACTGGGTCCGCGAGGCGGATATCGACGGCTTCCGGATCGATGTGGCCTGGGGCATCCGGCAGCGACGGCCTGATTTCTGGCCGGAGTTCAGCGTCGAGTTCCATCGCGTGAAACCCGACGGACTGTTGGTCGCCGAAGCCAGCGCCCGCGACGGCTACTACGTCGACCACGGGTTCGACGCCGCCTACGACTGGACCGAGGAGCTTGGCGTCTGGGCCTGGACGGAGGTCTTCGGCGGCGAGGAATCGATTCCCGCCGGCATCCGGCGGGCGGTAACGAACCATGAGGCTGACGACCCGCGGTCGTCCGTCTTCCGCTTCCTGAACAACAATGACACCGGGCCGCGCTTCATCACCACCCACGGCGTGGACCTTTACCGCGTAGCCTCGGCCATGCTCCTCACCCTGCCGGGCCTGCCGGGCCTCTACACCGGTGACGAGGTCGGCGCCGAGTTCGAGCCCTACGCCGATCCCGGTCCCATCGACTGGTCCGACCGACACGGCCTGCGTGACCACTTCCGGACCCTCGTCCGGCTGCGCCGGCAGTTGCCTGCCCTCGCCGGCCCGAATTGCACGATGCTGGCCGCCGCGCCCGCCGACCACGTCCTCGCCTACGTGCGGTCCAATCCGGATGGCGAATCGCCGGCGCTCGTGCTGCTCAATTTCGGTCCCGAGCAGATTGCCGCCACGTTCCAGGTCGCCGCTCTCGCGGAACTCGAGTCGCACTTTGGCTCTGTCGACCGGTTGACCGACGCCTGGACCGGCGCCACGGTTGTCCTGGACGACGCTGCGCCGGCGATCACCTTGCCGGCCGAGGGCTTCCTGATCCTGACGGCCGTCGCCAATACGCCAACCGGGCCCGACCCGAATGCAACGACGGTGAATCCGTCCGACGCGAATGGGCGCGCCACCACGCTCAAGGACATTGCCACCCTGGCCGGCGTCTCCCAGGCGACGGTGTCGCGGGTCGTTAACCAGTCGGTGCGGGTCGATCCGGCGACGGAGGAGCGCGTGCTCGACGCAATTAGCCGCCTCGGCTACCGGCCCAACCTGCTGGCGCGCAGCTTTCGCCGGAAGATCACGCAAACCATCGGCCTGGTGATCCCCGACAACTCGAACCCGTATTTCGCCGAGATCGCCCGGGTCATCGAAGACGCGGGTTTCACCCACGGCTACAGCGTCATCCTCTGCAACTCCGACCTTTCCGAAAGCAAGCAGGCGGGCTACATCGACGTGTTGTTGGCCAAACGGGTCGACGGGATCATCCTCATCTCGACCGGCCCCGGGGCCGGGCACGACGCCATGCGCGACATCGAACGCATCCAGCAAACCGGGACCCCGTGCGTGGTGATCGACCGCGATCTCGGCGAGGCGCGGGTCGACCAGATCCTCGTCGACAACCATGAAGGGGGGTACCTTGCGGGACGCTGCCTGATCG
>JBGTNF010000529.1:0-9013 GCA_041743205.1 Thermomicrobiales bacterium
GGCCGGAGAGAGCAACGCCGCTCCGACGCCCTGGGCCGCCCGGGCGCCGAGCAGGAGGCCGGGGCTGGTGGCCATGGCGCAGGCGATCGACGCCGCGGCGAAGAGGCCGAGGCCGGCGAGGAAGACGGTCCGGCCGTCGAACAAGTCGGTCAGCCGGCCGCCGAGCAGGAGGAAGCCGCCGAAGGCGAGCACGTACGCATTGATGATCCACTGAACGTCAGCCGAAGCGAAGCCAAGGTCGGTCTCGATCGACGGGATGGCGATGTTCACGATCGAGGCGTCCAGAACCACCAAGAACTGGGCGGCGGCCAGGATGGGAAGGACCCGCCACCCCGTGGGTGGCGCGGCGGGTCGGGCTGGAACGGTCGATGAGGATGGCATGTGCTTTCCTCCAGGGGATCGCATTGCTCAGTCGGTTTTCGCCACGAGCTCAATGGGTCGATCTAGCGCGAGAGGCCTCGGCCCGGGCCGGGCGGTCCCAGGTGGATCGCACGGACGATCACCGTCCCTCCCGTTGTGACGGATCGTGGTAGGCAAGGGGCGTCAAGACGCAGGGTACGCGGCCACGACATTGACGACCCAGGTGATGCCGAAGGGGTCGGTCAGCATCCCGTAGAGCGGCGCCCATTGCGCCGGCTCCAGCGGCACGATCACCGTCGATCCCACCGCCAGTTTCTCCCAGAGCGCGGCGACCTCGTCGGCCGCGTCGCCCCGCAGCGAGAGGAAGAACGAATCCTCGCCCCGGCCGAATGGCTGCGCCGACGGCACGTCGTAGGCCATCACCTTGAAACCGTTGGCGGCGGCTACCTGGCCCCACTTCACCTGGTCGAGCTCGGCCGGGTTGTCGACGATGCCCATGTCCTGGTTGGAAATGATCATCAGCTCGCCGTCGAAGACGGTCTGATAGAACTCGAGGGCGGCCCGGGCCTCGCCCTGGAAGTTCAGATGGGTGACTGCGCTCACGGTCAACGTGGCGTCTTCGCCTACCGGGGTCTGGGCCGATGCGATCGATGTCGATTCCGCCGATCGCGGGGCCGCCACGGCATTCCCGGCGATGATCGACGCGGTGATGGCCAACGCGCCGGCCTTGAGCACCGTGCGACGCGAAACTGCGGCAGTTCCGTCCACCTGGTTCCGCCCTGGCGCCTGCCGTCGCAAAGCTTGGAACTGATCGTCATGGCTCCGCTTCATCGAGATCTCCTTTTGTATCGAGCTTTGTCGATGGATGTGATTTGCCCGGACGATCGCCAATCCTCGTCGATCGCCGTGCCGCGCCGGTACGGGTCAGGAAGGGGACGGGGAGCATGCTCCTCGTCCCCACCCCCGTTGCGTTAGCCCTCGTAGGCGGCCACGACGTCGACGACCCAGGTGATGCCGAAGGGGTCGGTCAGCATCCCGTAGAGCGGCGCCCACTGCGCCGGCTCCAGCGGCACGATCACCGTCGATCCCACCGCCAGCTTCTCCCAGAGCGCGGCGATCTCGTCGGCCGACTCGCCCCGCAGCGAGAGGAAGAACGAATCCTCGCCCCGGTTGAATGGCTGCGCCGACGGCACGTCGTAGGCCATCACCTTGAAGCCGTTGGCGGCGACAACCTGACCCCACTTCACCTGGTCGAGCTCGGCCGGGTTGTCGACGATCCCCATGTCCTGGTTGGAGATGATCATCAGGTCGCCATCGAACACCGACTGGTAGAACTCGAGCGCCGCGCGGGCGTCGCCCTGGAAGTTGAGGTGAGTCACAGCGCTTACGGACATGGTCTGCTCCTTGCCGCTCTGGGCGTTGGGTTCCGGGTACAAGCCCGGGAGGCGGAACGACACTGCTGGGTCGTCCGTAGAATCGCGCCGATCGAGAGCCGGCGCCGGGCATCTGAAGGATTCCTCCTGTATACTCACGATGGCCGACGAGACGAACCGTCTCGTGTCCTCAGAGTATAGACGGTACGTAGCGTCTCGTCAAGGGAGAACAAGCGGATGAATGCGCCCCAGGAATTGACGTCGACCTCACGCCGGCGCAATCCAGCAACGCATCGGGCGATCCTCGATGCAACCGTCCGGCTGCTGGAGCGCGACGGGTACGGCCCGCTCACGATCGAAGGCATCGCCGCCAGCGCCGGGGTTGGCAAGCAGAGCATCTACCGCTGGTGGCGGGGCAAGGCCGAGCTGGTGGTGGAGGCCTACATTGCCGAGAGCGACGCGCTGGTGCCGGCGCCGGACACGGGCAACGTGACGGATGACCTGGTAGCCATCCTTGATTCGGTCTTCGCGATGATCGCGGACTATCGATCGGGCGTGGCCATGGCCAACAAGGGTTTAATGGCCGAAGCCCAGCTCGATTCGGCGTTTCATGAGCCTTACCTGGCGCTCCACCAGGCGTGGGGAAAACCGCAGGTCACGGTGCTGGAGCGTGCCCAGGCGCGAGGCGACCTCCGGACCGATATCGCTGCCCAGGACCTGGTCGACATCATCCTGGGGGCCACCTGGTACCGCCTGCTGCTGGAGCACGCGCCGCTGGACGAAGCGTTCGCCCGGCTGGTCGTCCGTTCCGTGGTGGAATCCAACCGGCCGGACCCGGCAATTCGTACATAGGGGAGGGCCCGTGTGCCCTCCCGAGGATGCCGGCCAGGATTGGCGCCCTTCCCCAAAACACGGGCCGGCACCCATTCGACTCCGCTACGCTCCGCTCAGGGCAGGCTCCGGCCGGCCCCTACGAAAACGATGTCTTCCTGGACACTACGAATAGCGGTGGCTGGAGATGCCGGGCGCCTCCGGCAGCGGGTAGCAGCCGTCGATAAGCGCGATTGAGCCGTCGTCCGGCAACAGGCTGCTTTCCATGTAGAGCGTATTCGGCAGGGCAGCCAGCAGGTGGAGGTGGGCGCCGCCCCCATGCGAGGCGTACGGGATGTTGAAGCCGTGCGCCATCAGCCCGATGTCGAGGCATTCGGTCAGCCCGCCGGCCCGCCGCAGGTCCGGCTGCACCACGCCCACGCCGCCACGCTGGAACAGATCACGGAACTGCGTAATGCCGTAGCGATTCTCGCCGGTCGCGATCGGGATATGGAGTCGCTGGGCAAGCTGGACATGCCCGTCGATGTCGTCGGCCCGGATCGGCTCCTCGAACCAGGCGCACCCGAGGTCCTGGTAGACGAGCCCCCGGCGCGTGGCCTCGGCCACGGAGAGCGCCTGGTTGGCGTCGACCATAAGCGGCGCATCGGGCCCGATCGCGGTCCGCACCGTTTCGATCCGGGCCACGTCCTCGCCAAGCGTGGGGCAGCCGACCTTCATCTTGACGCCCCGGAAGCCCTGGTCCATCGCCCTGGCGCAGACCGCCTTCAGCCCGTCCAGATCGAGTTCCAGCCAGCCGACCATCGCGTAGGCCGGCACGCGCTCCCGCTGGGCGCCGAGCAACCGCCAGACCGGCTGGCCGACCGCCTTGCCCACGAGGTCCCACAGCGCGAGGTCGATCGCGGCAATCCCGAAGGTCGCCAGCCCGGCCGTGCCGTGGTAATCGGTCAGCGTCCGGAGGCGCTCGCGGATGCCCCGGATCAGGAAGGGGTCGAGGCCGACAATCTCCGGCGCCAGCTCGCCTTCGATCAGGTGGGCGAGGATCGCCGGGGAGGCGGCGACGCGTCCAAAGTAGGTGCTGCTCGTGCCGGAAACACCCTCGTCGGTGTGAATCGTGACGTGGGTCGTTCCGTTGCGGTCCAGCAGCTGGATCGCGTCGCGCACGGCGTGGGCCTTGGCCTTGGAGGTGTGGCTGACATCGACGCGGGTGATCTTCATGCGGTGGCTCCCGGTAGGTTCGGCTCGGCGATGCGCCGATCATCGCCGGGCGGCGGGAACCTGTCGACCCACAAATTGCAATCGCGTCGATTCGCAGGGAGGAGTTGCGTGGTCTCCCGCCTGACGGACCGCAAACTATCCCAGCTTCCCAAGGTTGCGGCCGTGCGGCGCGAACTGTTCCCATCATGCAAACAATGACGGACCTTTCGGGCATCGGCTATGATCGTCCGAGGGTCCCATTCGTTCGATCCAGGTGTGCAAAGGCATCACAGGTCGGTCGCGCTCAGATGCATGGCGTGAGATCGGCCATCGTCCGGCCCTGGCGCCGAAGAGACGCTTATCCAATCGCCAGAGGTATGCACAATGCCTGACGTCGGGGCATGGGGAGTCCAGGAATGGGCAAGTGTGGGCACGATCCTGGCGCCGATCATCGGCTTGCTTGGCGTTGTTCCGGTGTTGTATCCCGACTTCCTTCGGCGAGACAACCGGGTCCGGCGGGGAGAGGGTGACTACTTGGGCCTCGCGTGGGTTCAGGGCGGTGAGAGCTTTCAGCGATCGCGGCGCCGGCGGCATGAACGGCTCCTGAGGTCACTGGTGATCCTGGGCGCAACGTTTGGCGTTTACGGCATCCTCGGTGATTATTCCGGGCTTCCGGTTGTCTCTGACGTCGCCAGTCTTGCCTCGCTCACCATCTACTTCGGGCTTGCGATCATCATCATCGTCATGGTCATCCGGGTCATGGTGAAATCCGGCGTGCTCTATCGCGGGATGGAACGGCGGAAGCGGCGAGCGTCGCTCCTGTGGTGCTTTGGGGTCGTGCTCATTACCTATTTCCTGGTCGAGTACCTCGCCCTTTTCCTGGCGATCCTGGTGTTTGCCTGGAAACGATGGGTGCTCCAGGATAGCGGCGCCGTGGCGCCATGGAACTACATTGCCGGATTCTGGGCCTCGGCCACGACAGTCGCACTGTTGCTCGCAGGCTGCGTCTTGGCAATGCGCGTGGCATCGGTGAGAACCCGACGGAAGGCGACAAGGGCCCGGTCGTACATCGACGCCTACCGTCAAACCCGGTCACTGCCGACGCGATCGGGGACACACCCGCATGAGACAGTGCCTGACCAATAATGCTTCGCTCTCGCCGAGGCGGCGGCGATGCGACCGAAGCAGGTGCTGCTTGCTCCGGAAACGCCATCGGGGGAAGATCTTCATTCGGTGGCTCCCGTGGAGTGCGGCGCGGCGATGCGCGGATCATCGCTGATGGCCGAGAGCCTGTCGAGATGGGCAGAATGGCACGGATTCGTAGGGGAGGCCGCGTGTGGCCTCCCGCGCGGACCCCATGTTGCGGGAGGCCACACGCGGCCTCCCCTACGAATGACAAACGGCTCAGGTCAGGTCAGCTTCGGGCAGGTACCCGCGGATGTATGCCAGCGACAACGCCATCGCGGCGTTGACTTCGACCAGCGGCGGCCCGGGCTCGCCCTGGAATTCCAGCTCGACCGAGACCGGGCCGGCGAACCCCACCTCGTCGAGCGCCGCGAAGACTTTCGCGAAGTCGACGTTGCCGGTCCCGATCGCCGGGAAGTTCCAGTCGTGGTCGCCGCCCGCCTTGTCCTTGAGGTGGAGGTGCGTGACGTACGGCGCGGCGGCCAGGAGGTCCTCCTCGGGCCGGACATTGCTGTAGAAGATGACGTTGGCGGTGTCGTAGTTGATGCCGACGTTGGGCCGGCCGATTGCCTGGATCAATTCCGCCGTTTTGGCCCCGGTGCTGGAGAGCCCGCCGTGGGTTTCGAGGCAAATCTCGATGCCGGACGCGGCGGCCTCGTCGGCCAGCGGGCCGAACCTGGTCAGGAACGCGCGCCGCTGTTCCTCGACCGAGCCGGACGACGAATCGTCGTGGCCACCGGTGCTGGTGGTCACGTACCGGATGCCGAGCGCGCCAGCGATCCGCAACGCCTGCCGGAAGAGGTCGATACCCTCGTCCGACGCGAGGTCGGAGTGGCCGCTCAGGCTGATCGGGTCGAGCCCGGCGGCGGCCAGTTGCTCCCGCACCACCACCAGGTCGGCGTCGGTGCTGTCGCGGCGCACGTGCTCGGTCCAGCCCGGCACCGAACTCAGCTCGACGCTGGTGTAGCCGGCCCCGGCGATCCCGGCCAGGGCCTCCTCGAACGTGTAGCTGTGGTAGCTGTTGGTGGATACGGCCAAACGGTCAGCCATGAGGTCGCCTCTCCTCGAAATGCCTGGCATCCACAGGCGGCCCTGAGTGCGGGCCGTGATGGATGCCTGCCCCGATTATGCCCTGTGCCTGGCGTCCGCGGCACATTGGGCTCCGCGCGTTTGGGGCCAGCGATGCGTTCGACCGTGACGGGCAGGTCGTCATCCCAACCCACCGCAAATACGCAGCGGCGCGTTAACTGGCCGCTTCGTTGACACGTTGGACGATCGCGTCAGCGGCTTGCTTTGTCGATGCGTAGCCGCCGGTGGTCAACTTGCCGAGCTCGACGGCGATCACGCCGGTGGCGATTGCCGGCCACTGCGGCAAATGGGGCTCGGTGCCCATCCGGGTCTCGATCGTTTCCAGTATCGCGTCGAAGTGGCGGGTGGTGCCGGCGCCGACCCGCTTCATCGCCGTCACCCTCGGGTCGTCGTAGGTCGAACGCCGCATCGGGCCCGCCCCGCCGCCCAGGATCGAGGCGCGGGTCTGGGTGTCGGCGCTGGTCGCCCACTGGAGGAAAACCCAGGCGGCATCGGCCTGCTTCGAGGAGCGAGACAGGCAGTAGGCGCTCCCACCCTGGTGCCCGACCTCCGGCGTTTCCTCGAACCCGGCCTGGTCGGGAGGGCGCAGCTCCACCGCGGCCGGCGGCACGGTTGCCTGCATCAACCCGGAGATGGGCGACGTAGCCGGATCGTCCCAACCCGGAAAATTCTCGCTCCAGGTCAGGACCTGCCCGCCCTGGCCCTGCTGGATCGCCTTCGCCTGTCCGCCCCAATCGTAGGTCGTGGCCGCGGCCGGCATGGTCGTCTGCAACTCGCGGAGGTAATCGAGCCCGGCGATCGCCTGGGCGTCGTTGAGCGCGCAATGGCCGTCGGCGGTGAAGACCGAACCGCCGTGCCCCCACACGTAGGCGGTCATGTCGCAGGTGAGCGAGTAGTGCCCGCTTTTCATCTGGCCAACCGTTCCATGGACGCCCTGGGCGCTCATCGCCTCGTTGATCGCCCGGGCGTTGGCGAGGTACTCCGCCAGCGTCGCCGCCGGTTCGAGCCCGAGTTCCTCATAGATATCGGCGCGGTACATGGAAAGGAAGATCGGCACGTCGCACGGAAGGCCGATCATCTTGCCGCCGTACGAGGCGATGTGGTCGACGAGCGGTTGCAGGAAGTCCTCGATGTCGTAGTTTGGGAAGGCGAGGTCCGGCTTGGCCTCCAGCAGATCGCGCGGATCGACCATGTCGTTGATGAAGCGGCCGACCCACGACTGGTCGAGGTAGTAGATGTCGTTCTGGCCGAGTTCCTGGGCCGCGTCGAGGCTGATCGTGGCGAGCACCCGATCGAGCGGCATGACCTCCCACTCGACCTCGATCCCCGTCAGCGGGACGAACTGCTCTTCCATAAGCGTGCGGATCGCGGCTCCCGGCGGCGTATTCTCGGTCACGATCCTGATCGTCGATCCCTTGAACTGCCCGCCGACCTCGGTCAGGAATTGGGTTACGTCGTCCGGCGCCGGCGACGCCTGGAGCAGGCGCACCGCCGCCGGGCTCGCCATCGCCCGCGGCGCGAAGGAGCGCGCCGAACCCAGGGCGACGCCGGCCGCCCCGAGGTATTTCAGCAGATCCCGCCGGTTGAGCCGACCCTGACGGTAGGCGACGGTAGCCGCGTGGATCCGCATCTTGTCGTCGTAATCGGTCGTCGGTTTCACGCGGATTTCCATCTCTTGCGAACGCGGTGGGTCATCACCAGACCAAACGGCGGTGACCGCGTCGAACGGGATTGCTGTAGCTTCCCAGCTTACTTCCATTCCCAGCGTAAAGTGCGGTGAACGACCGCCTGCGAACGAATCGCTCAGAACCTCCGGCCAAACCACACCGATACTGCGTAACGTCACCGTCAGGGACGTTACGCTCGTCATTTCAATCCCCTGTTCACGATATCGACGACGATTCCCAGGACCTGCTCTCGCCAACTCAACGAGCGATTGATTTGGACGCGTCAAGCCCACTCTGCGAAACGTTCACGATCAGCTCACCGTCGCGAAGCGCAACGCCGGTTGGCACGAGATCGTGCGCGGTGAGGGCGTCGTTCAGGCCGCCTTCGATCACCCGTTCGAAGTCATCGTCGGTCAGGAATCCCATGAAGAAGACGTCGTCGATTGCCCGGATGTCGGAGAGTTCGAGTCGACCAGCCTTGACCATCGACAGACCGGAAAACAGCGCCTCCTCACCAATCCCGAGCGAAAGGCCGTCCGGCGTAATGCCGACGTCGAACCGCTGGCGGGAGTGGCATCCGTCGTGGTGGTCGGGTCCGTCATCGTTTCCCTTTTCACGGCACACAGCCGTCCCACTGGTGCCCAGGCAGCGGGACACCGGTAATAGAAACATATGTTCTAGCGAGGTCGATGATACGGACAAGAGGCCTGCCGGTCAAGCCCCTGGGGGGATAGGAGATAAGGTGCGCTGAAACTTCCAGCAGCGATTTGGATGCTCGTGGTCTTGGCGATTATGCGTTGCCTCCTTGGATGACGATTCCAAGATTCGGCGTTGGACCGAGGATTGTGGTTGGTTTGGGATACAATTATGATGAGAGCGGAGTGAGCTTTACGGGTGAGCTGCAACACGCGGAACGTGGCCAGAGTGGCGGGCACGGAGTTCCATGGAACGCTTGAGGATCTTCATCAGCTCAACTCAAAAGAACCTTCAGGCTGAGCGAGATTCGGTCCAATCGGTAATTGAAGACCTGGGATATGACTGTTTGCGCGCAGAACGTTTTTCCTCTCCGGGAGAGTCGTCTAGGGACGCCTGTCGCAGGATGGCCAGTGACTGTGACATTTATATCGGCGTATTTGGGGCTAGATATGGGTACAAGGATGACCAAATTGGGATGTCAGCGACGGAAATGGAGTATCAACAGGCAAAGCACTGCAACCCAGGCAAGATCTTCGTCTACGTAAAAGATGAGGACAATCTTGAGTCCGACCAAGAGCGGTTCCTTCAAGATGTGCAGCACTTTTCTACTGGGTACTT
>JBGTNF010000530.1:0-5586 GCA_041743205.1 Thermomicrobiales bacterium
TCTCATCCTACCTGCCGGCCACTCCAATTGAAACCCCTGGTGGCTGCGATTCGTGGCAGGCCGGACGATGCGCCCGACGGCTAGAATCCGCCGGGGTTCCAGTGGATATCGTCGATGAAGTTGGGAATCGCGAGGAAGCGCTCGGTGGAAACGACGCCGACGATCCGGTCCGGGCGATCGGCGAAGTACACGGTTTGGGCGGGCGCGTTCAGCAACGTCAGCTGGTAGGCGCCGTCGCCATTGTCGACGAGCGACCCGGACGTAAAGCCGGACTGCACAAAGAGGAAGGTCGCCTCGCCTGCTGTGGCCGGACTGGCCACCGGCGTCGCCGGCTGGGCCGAGACGCTGGCGACGAGACTGCCTGCGGCCAACCCGCCAAGGGACGCCACCAGCGCGGTACGGCGCGACAGGTGATTCATCGAACGAGCCGAACCAGAACGATTCATGGGTCTTTCTCCTTGCGGGCCAGGCAGGCGCAACGCGGACGCCAACAACGAAGAATCGAAATGTGGGTCCTTGTTTTCCACTATACCTGCCGCCTGGATCACGCGAAAGCCGTGGTCCATTGATCCAATACGGCCCGATCGCCGTAGGTTCCGGTAGACTGCGGTCGCCGTCAGGTAGCCGCATGGAACCCGGTTGCCTCGTTCGGGCGACGGACACGGCTATAGGAGAAAAGCGCCATGACCCAGGTCACAACCGCCCTGCTCGCGACCATGGAAGCGAAACCCGGCAAGGAAGCCGAAGTCGCCGCGTTCCTCAAAAGCGCGCTGCCGCTGGTGAACGCCGAACCGGAGACCGTTGCCTGGTTCGGGCTCCAGCTTGGCCCGTCCACCTTCGGCATCTTCGACGTTTTCCCCACCGATGAGGGACGCCAGGCTCACCTCACGGGCCAGGTCGCCGCAGCGCTGATGGCGCAGGCGCCGGACCTCTTCTCCAGCGCGCCGGAGATCAAGCAGATCGACGTGCTGGCGTCCAAGCTGCCGAGCTAACGACAAGCAGTCAAACCTGACGAACAACGCCCCCGCCAACAATGGCGGGGGCGTTTGCCGTTGGCACGTTCATGGCATGGGGCTGCCCGTTACCGAACGGGGACGCTTTGCGCGTTGTGGAACAGGTTGCCGGGATCGTGCGCGGTCTTGATGTCGACGAGGCGTTCGAAGTTCTCGGCGTAGTACTGCTGCTGCCAGTTCTGGATCGCCCGGTTGGGGAAGTTCTGGTAGCTCTCGTCCGGCGTGTGCGGCGCGATCGCGGCAATCACGGCGTCGGTCCAGGCGTTGAGTTCGTCGCCGACTGACGCCGGGGCGTCGTTCGGCCAGACGGTCGTCGGCCGCAGGAGCGTCGTCGCGTCGCGGTGGACGTAGGCGGTTTCGGTGCGGGAGTAGGCGCCGACGACATCGCCGCCGACCCAGCCCAGGGACCAGATCGAGCCGTTGGCGTCGGCCGAACGGCTGGGGCACGACACCAGCAGGTCGACCAGTTCGGCCGTCACGTCGTCCGGGATCCGGCGGTCGGAGTAGCGGGAGATATCGCCGAACGAGTGGGGATCGGGCTCGCCGGTGGCAATCATCCGCTGCATGTCCCAGAACGTCTTCTCCTCGAGCGTCTGGGTCGTGGGGGTGGCGGCCTCCAGCAGCGGCGTCACAAAATCCCGCAGTTCATCGAGCGGGCCGATGTATTGACCGCGCGACATAACGTGAATTGCCTCGCTCGGACCGTCCGCTCCCTCCTCGGTCGCCTCGGCCATGATCACGCCGTTGAAGGCGGTGGGCGCCGTCTGGATCAGGGCGTCGAAGGTCGTCAGGGTGGCGAACGCGGCGTCGGCGCCAGTCCACTCGAAGCGGTAGTAGCCGATCGAAGCCTGGGGAACCTCGACGAGGTCGAAGGTGAACGACGTGTTGATCCCGAAGCTGCCGCCGGCCCCGCCGCGGCAAGCCCAGTGGAGATCGCTGTTGGTCGAGCCGTCGATGTCGAGCGCCTCGCCTCCGGCGGTCACGATCCGGGAGGCCTGCAGGTGATCGCAGGTCAGTCCCGCCCAGTGCGCGTTGTAGCCGATGCCACCACCCAGGGTGAGGCCGCCGATGCCGACCCCGAGGCAGGTGCCGCCGGGCAGGAAGAGGGGACTATCCTCGGTGGCGATGAAGTAGTCATTGTTGAGCGCGCCGCCGCCGCAGGTCGCCGTGCCCTGGCGTTTGTCGACCGACACCGAGTTGAGACGGCGGATATCGATCATCAGGCCGGTGGTGGTTGAGTACCCAGCGTAGCTGTGGCCACCGCCGCGCCCGACCGGGGAAACCCCGTTTTCGTTGCACCACTGGATGCAGGTGACGACATCGGCCTCGTCGGCGCAGCGGGCCACGGCGACGGGGCGGGTATCGAGGTAGCGCCCGTTGGCGGGCGCGGAGGCCGGCGCGTACCCACTGTCGCCCGGCAGCATCAGGGTCCCATTGAGCCTGGTCCGCAGGTCGTCGAGCGCGGAAGTGTCCACGGCCGCTTGCGGGGTTGCCTGGCGGGCGAGCGACGAACGCGGATTGAACGGGGTCCCCAGGGCGAACGCCGACGATGCGGCGGCGCCAATCAATGAACGACGGCTGATCGTGTTCATGGCAACTCCTGATCCTGCGAACGGTCGCCGCTCGCGGCCTGTGTGACGAAGCAGCCTAACCTTCCGGCGAGGCTTCCGGTGTGGCCCCTGGCAGCGCGAAGAACTCGTCGAACGTTTCGACCGGCGTGCCCGGCGCCTCGGCGACCATCCGTGTGCCGGTCAGCGTGCCCGGGCCGAGCTCGCCGCTGGTGATCCCGCCGACCGGATCGACGACGGCTTCGTTGGTGAACGTACCGGTGAAGGCCTGCCCGTCCGCCGACACCTCGATGGCGGCGCGGGTCACGATCTGGGCCGGGCCGTTGGTGACCACGGTGAACGTAACGATCGCCGTGGTTTCACCGGTGGGTTCCCAGGCGCCGACCCCGGTGAGCTTTTCGCCGGAGACGAAGAACGCGCCGCCGTCGGCCGAAAGCATCACCAGCCGGGGAGCGTACTCGGTATCGCCCGGATCGCTCGTCACGTTCCAGGACCCCCTTGCCGGGTGATCGCCGGGGTTGACGTCCTGGGCCCCGGCCAACCGGCCGACGCCGATCATCAGGCTCGCGAACACGATGACCGCCGACACTGACACCACGCTGATTCGACGCATGACGACTCCCGTTTCACGATAGACCAGACCTGGGACAAACAACCCATCACGCAGATATACCACCATGCGGTCGGGTTCAGTCGAAAAGATCGCCTTCTGGCCAAACCGTGGTTGCAGCGAGCAGCGCCTGCATCGCCGGGATCGCGTCGCCGAAGAAGCCGCCGATGTCTGTGGGCAACGTATTGAAGAGGAAGGCGGCGCTGGTGCCGCCCGGCTCACGCACGAGCCAGGAACAGTTCGATCCCTCAAGGGCGCCAGCGTGCGTCCACTCGTAGCCGCCTTCAACCGGCATGCTGTTGAAGCCCAACCCGAACCCGCCTTCCACGTTGCCGGCGCCCGAGGCGGCGGAAGGGGGCCGTTGCGTCGTTTCCAAAGCTGTGACCGACTCTGGTGAAATCAGCGCCTCGCCACGCGCGCCATCGATGGCGAGTGCGAACCGCAGCAGATCGGACGCGGACGAAATCAGGCCGCCGTGCGAATCGAGCGAGCGCAGGTAATAGAAGCCGTAGCCGGCCGGCACGAACCCTTCGCCGGGGTAGACGCTGGGCATCGCCGGCAGGTCGGGCTGTGAGTAATACCGCACCTCGCCCTCCATCCGCTCTTCCAGCGTCGTGCCGCCGATCGCCAGCGAGGTGATCCCGGCCGGCGTCGCCACTTCGTCCAGCACGAACTGCTCGTAGTCCTGGCCGGACAGGTGCTCGATCACCCGGCCCAGCACGTTGAACCCGAAGTTGGAGTAGGCGCTCTGCGTGCCCGGATCGAAATCGAGCGGCTGGCTGAGCATGTACCGAACGATCGTTTCGGCCTCGGCGGGAACCTCGGCGTCCAGCAGCAACGAGGCCATCATCGGCCAGGGCAGGTACTGCGGATCAATGGTGGCGGCGCTGTTCCAGCCGCCCGAGTGGACCAGCAACTGCTCGATGGTGATCGTGTCCAGGCGAGGATCGCGCGGCGCGTCCGGCGGCCCTTCCAGCCCCAGCAGAGGGAAGACCGGCGTGTCGAGCGTGAGTTCACCGGTGTCGATCAACTTCAGGATCGCGACCGTGGTAATGGGCTTGGTGGTGCTGGCGATCCGGAAGCGGTGCTCCGGCTCGACCGCTTCGCCGTCCTCGACGCTGGCGTACCCGAAGCCGCGGTCGTAGACGAGCCGCGCTTCGTGGGCGATGGCGAGTTGCCCGCCCGGCACGTTCCACCTGGCCATGATATCGGTCATGGCCGTGTCGAATGCTGCCAGCTCGGGCATGGCCTCACCGCTCACGGGGATGTCCCCGGCCGCGACAACGGGCGAAGCGTCAGGCGTGGCGACCGGGCTGGCATCGCCCTGGGCGGCTGCCGCGCGATAGGCGAGGGCCGCAAGGGATGCCGTAGCCGCTGTGGCGGCGCCGAACTGCACGGCGCGACGGCGATCGATGGAGTACGAACGAGTTCGGCGAACGGCCTGATCCACGACGGAAGTCCTTTCCGGATGACGTGATTTCGACAAGGGACCCATGTATTGACCATATTGCTTCGTGGCGAACGGCGCCGCAAGACCCTGGCCCGATTCAGGCGTCGGCCAGGTCCGGGCAACCAGGCGACGTTACGTCTCGGCCACCCGGGACATGGTTCCCACCTCCTCGTTCTCGAACCCGATTGCGACGCCGTCCGGCCCGATGGTGAACGTCGTCTCTCCGGGAATCGAGGTCACGCTACCCCAGTCGAGCAGGAACGTGTTGTGGCTAACGTGCCGCAACGCGGCCGGTTTGCCCGCCGGTCCTGCTTCCAGTCGCAGTGCCTCACCTTCGACGACGACCCGGAATTCCCCGTAGAGCGCGTTCTGGTACACGCCGGCGAAGGCAACCAACGGCACGGCGGCGGGAACCGGGTTGGCGGGCAACGGCGGCGTCGCCGCGAAGATCGCGTCGATCTCCACCCCGACGTCCTGGATTTGCTGCTGGAGATCCAGATCGGCGGGGCCCAGCAGCTGCTCCAGCACGAAGGCGCGGATGGCCTCCGGAAAGACCGACAGGTTGAGGTTCGCCAGCACGGCGACCCCAACGTTGAGCGCCGGCACGAAGACGACCACCGTGCGCACGCCATCCAGGGCTCCCCCTTTCTCGATGACCTCGTAGCCGTGGTAGTGAAAATTCGCCCAGCCCAGGCCGTACGTGAACCCGGACCGGGCATCGATCGGCGCCAATTCCGAGATCGAAAGCGGCGCGACCATGCCCGGTTCCAGCATCTCGCGCACGGTCGCCTCCGCCATCACCCGCTGGCCGCCCGCCAGGCCGCCATCGAGCAGCATCTGCATCCAGCGCGCAAGGTCGTTCGCGGTCGACACGGCCGAACCGGCCGAGCCGTGGGCGCCGTGATCGTCGGCCCGGACCGCCTGGAGCTGGCCATCGACCCGGCC
>JBGTNF010000531.1:0-14927 GCA_041743205.1 Thermomicrobiales bacterium
AATCGGCCAGCTCGGGAAAGCTGAGCACATCGCCGATGATGTTCTTGGCGAAGACGGTGCTGCCGGCGCCAACGATGGCGATTTTCAATCGAGACATGAGTGCGTGGTTCTCCTGGGATGTCAACGACCGGTCGATCCTGAGGATGCATGGAGTCCATAGCCTGACGCCCCCGGGATCGTACCGTGAACGGCCCGCCGCTGGTAGAGGCGTGCACCGGAGGACGGCAACGCGCTTCGGTCATCAGGACGCCAGCGCGGGCGCGAAACCTCCTACAATGGAAAGGATGTCCCGGCCCGAGTGGGCGGCCGGGAATTGGCGCCAATGCCGTGAACGACGGAGTCCAGGGTGGAAATCCACGGCGGTCCATTCGACATCATCGTGGTTGGCGGCGGCATCAACGGCTGCGGCATCGCCCGCGACGCCGCGATGCGTGGCCTGAAGGTCCTCCTCCTCGACAAAACCGATTTCGCCGCCGGCACGACCAGCTGGTCGAGCCGGCTGATCCACGGTGGCCTGCGCTACCTCGAATACGGCGAAATCCCGCTGGTGCATGAGTCATTGCAGGAACGGGAGCGGCTGCTCCGGATCGCCTCGCACCTCGTCTTTCCCCTGCCGCTCACGTTGCCGGTGTACAGCCATCACAAGCGCGGGCCGCTCCTGATCCGGGCCGGGATGATCGCCTACGACCTGCTTTCCTGGAACAAGAGCCTGCCTGCTCACCGGATGTACAACCGCTCCGGCGCCCTCGCCCATGAGCCTGGCCTCAACCCGGACGGGCTGAAGGCGGCGGCTCGCTACTACGATGCCCAGGTCGTCTTTCCCGAACGCATCTCGGTGGAGAACATGCTCGACGCGGTCGCGCACGGAGCAGTGGTCCGCAACGGGGCCCGGGTCGACGATCTCATCCTCGAAGCCGGGCGGGTACGGGGCGTGCGATTCGTCGACGAGGCGACCGGTGAGCGATGCACGGCCCGCGGGCAGACCGTCGTCAATGTCGCCGGTCCGTGGGTCGACCGGGTGTTGCGGCAGGCGGGCGTCGAGGGGTCCGACAACGCCCTGCTCGGCGTGACCAAGGGCACGCACATCATCGTCGAGCCATTCCCCGGGGCGCCGGCCGATGCCCTTTACATCGAAGCCAAAACCGACGGTCGGCCGTATTTCATCATTCCGTGGAACGATCTCTACCTGATCGGCACCACCGACGACCGGTACGACGGCGACCCAAACCTCGTCGTGCCGACCGAAGCGGAAATCGCCTATCTCCTCGCGGAAACGAACCTGGCAATCCCGGCGGCGTCGCTGACCCGGGCGTCGGTTTGCTACGCCTACGCCGGGCTGCGCCCGCTGCCCAATCAGAACGGCGGATCGGAAAGCGCGATCACGCGACGCCACATCATCCATGACCACGCGCCGGAGGTGTACGGCTTGCTGTCGATCGTCGGCGGGAAGTTGACCACCTATCGCAACCTGGCCGAGCAAACCGTCACCAGGATTGGCGCGCTGCTTGGCTCCAGCCTGCCGGCGTCAACCACCGGTACCAGCCGGCTGCCCGGCGCCCCGGAATCGTTCGGCGCCTTTGCCCGTGATTTCCAGGCGGCGCGCCCGGCCTGGCTGAGCGAACGATCGGCGTCCTACCTGCTCTACGTGTACGGCGCGCGCGCCCCGCTCGTCGTGGAACGGGCCGAACAGGATCCCCCGCTGCGCGAGGTGGTCAGCGCCCAGACCGGCCTGATCGCCGCCGCGATCGTGTTCGGCTTTACCGACGAGCACGCAACAACGCTGACCGACGCGATCATGCGGCGAACCATGATCGGGTACGCCGCGGACGCCGGCTTCGACGCCCTCGACGGCGTGGGTCGGGGGGTGCGGCACGGTCTTGACTGGGACGACCACCGGTTGGCCCGAGAGCTCGAAGCCCACCGGGAATACATGTCCAGATTTCTGCCAGGGGCCTTGTTTCCCAGCCAATCGGCAACCGTTGATTGAACGCAATCATGATTTAAGGTGGAAGCCGTCAATCGTCAAAAAGTCAAAGGTGTACGTACACTTTAGCCGAACATGACCCTTTTTGGAGGGTTGCGAAAGGCTGTCGGCGTCGCTAAGATGGTTGTTAAGAAACCGTGATGAGACGACCTTCAGGGTACGTTTCTTGCGCGTTACAACGACTTGGCGATGGCTGTTGGCTGGCGGCAATCCCGATTCACCGAACGAACCGCTAATGAAAGGAATGTGTCCCGAATGACCGTCCCCTCGAATAATGCTGTGCGCGCACTTCGTCCGAGCCTCGTCATCGCCGAAGCACTCGTCGACCGTCACGGCCCCACCCAAATCGTCAATCGCGCCAGGAAGCTGGGCTTCTCGCCGGACCTGACCAACGCCGTGGTTGGTGTCTGCTGCGGCCGCCAGCACTGCGAACCATCATCAGCCGCGCGCCTCCGGACATCCCCTCTCAAATCCTCCCAATCCTGATCCTCCGTTCCAATCCGGTTCGAGCGCTTTGGTCAGACCGATGGCCCTGTGCTATATTTCCGGTTCGTGATCGCCCCAGGCGGTCGCTGCTGCATGCGCGCGAAACGGGACGTTGATGAACCCGGGACGCCCGGAATCCGAATGCCTGCGATCGGTTGCGCCTCAGGTAGTGGGGCAATCGGGATCGACTTGCGGAAGACCAGAGTGGGCCGTAGTGCCGCCCATTTGCCGCAGGCACATCGCTCTACCGCTGGGCCGGCGACTGCGCCCGGTTCGCGGATGATTCTGGCAGCCATCCACAAGACGCTTTCCGTTTCATGTCGTGAGGTCGGCCAAATTCGTTTTGGACCGTTTCCTCTCCCAGGAGTGTTCCGTGCTTAAACTTCGTCTCCGCCGCACTGGCGCCAAGAAGCGCCCCAGCTACCGAATCGTCGTCGCCGAACACAGCTCTCCCCGCGATGGCCGATTCGTCGAAATCATCGGTCATTACAACCCGCTCACCGAGCCGGCTACCGTCAAGGTGGATGAAGAGCGCGCCCGCCACTGGCTGAGCGTGGGAGCCCAGCCGACCGAAACCGTCGCCGGGTTGCTCAAGCGCGCCGGCGTGATCGCTTCGGAGCCGAAGGCGGAAGCCGCGGCAGAAGCCGCCTCCTGATCGATGGCGAACGAGCGGGACGAGATCCACGCTGACCAGCCTGGCCCCCCGGACCTTTCCGACCTTCCGGCTCTTGCGGACCTCGACGATGGCCTGACCTCGACCGAGGCGGAGGCCGTTGCTTCGGCGGAGGACCAGGACACCCTGGTGGACGCCTCGGTCGAGGCCACGGAATCCCTGCGTGAGCTGGTCACTTATCTCGTGTACAGCCTTATCGACGAGCCGGACGCCGTCGAGATCGAGGTGACCCGGCGCGGTCCGACGGTGCACATCCAGTTGCGCCTCCCGGAGTCCGAACTGGGCAAGGTCATCGGCCGGGGTGGCCGGATCGCCAAGGCGATTCGCACCGTCCTGCTGATCGCGGGTTCCAAGCATCACCTGCGTGTCAGTCTCGATATCGAGGGCTGAGCGGGCCGATGCCGCCAACGCACGGAAAGCATACGCATGGGTTCCAAACCACAACCTGGCAGCACGCAAACGCCGGAGGCGGAAGCCGCCCCGGCGTCTGACGTTTCCACTGCCAAGCCTGTCAGCAAGCCACCTCGCACCCGGAAAACAGTGGCGGCCCGGAAAGCCGAGCGTCCCGCCGCGCGCACGCTGATCGACACGGTCGGTCCTGATCCGGGCGCGAGCCTGGACGGCATCCGGCTCACGATCGGGGTGATTGGCGGAACCCACGGCGTTACCGGCGAGTTGAAGCTGAAGTTGCTGACGGACCATCCGGAGCACGTCACCACGATCCGCAAGGTGTACCTGGGTGACAGCGACACGTCGACCGTGTTGGAAAGCGTGCGATTCCAAGGCGAGCAGGCGCTGATTCACCTCCAGGGCGTAACGACGCCGGAGCAAGGCAAATTGCTCGGTGGGCTGAAGGTTCGGATCGACGGTACGGACGCCAAGCCGCTGGAGGAGGGCGAATACTTCCTGTTCCAGCTCATCGGGCTCGCCGCCGTCACCGGCGATGGCGAGCCAATCGGGACCGTAACCGACATCCTGGAAACGGGCGCCCATGACGTGCTGACGATCAGGCCGGCGAGCGGCCCGGATATCCTTGTCCCGAATCACCCCCGGTTCGTGCTCGACATCGCTCCCCAGCGCAACGAAATCGTGATCGAACTGCCGGTCTACGTTTCCTGAGGCACATCTGGATACACAGGCTGCGGCCGTCATCGGGGTCAACAACTGTGTTGACCCCGACGAATGCGCGTATTCACCTCAGCATGGCGTCCTTCAGAGCAACGACAGGCCGATCGAGGTCAGCAGGATTGCCAGCACCAGGCTGCTGATCAACGCGTAACGACGGTTGCCTTGCCGGTAAAACGTCATGGCGATGACGAGGGTCGAAACGAACGGCGTCAAGATGATCGATACGATCCCAAGCCCAACGATGGCTTCCGGGTCGGCGCGCACAAAGCCGCGCGCGATATCGGCTGGACCCTCCAGCGTCGACGGCAGCGGCTCCTGCCGGATCACGGCCAGCACCAGGCCGGCCGCCATGATCACGACCGCCACCCTGAACCCGGTTTCGAGCACGCGGGCGGCCAACTCCCGGAGCCGAGCCTGGTCGTGTTCCCCCGCCGTTCGCTCCACGTCCATGCCTACCCTCCCAGCTCGATGTCGAATGCCTTGAGCACCATCGACACGCCCAGGTAGGCGATGACGATCACGAAGACCCAGATCAGCCGTTGCGTCTGGACATGGCGCGTGACCTGGGACCCGAACTTGGCGCCGCAAAAGACGCCGATCATCGCCGGAACCACGATCGTCGGATCGATTTCATCGTGCGCGTAGAAGACGGCCGCCGTAGCGACGGCGGTCATGCCGACCATGAACGAGCTGGTGCCGGCGGCGGCCTTGACCGGGATCTTCATCATCAGGTTCATCACGGGAACCTGGATCACGCCGCCGCCGATGCCCAGCATCCCGGAGAGCACGCCGGCCCCGCCGCTGATCGCCAATCCGGGCCGGATCCGGGAGGGCAGGTAGTCAACGGTCGACTTCGTAGCCGGGTCGAGGTACGTCGAGCGCAACCCAAAGGGATCGAGCGCCCCTTCGGACGGTGGTTCCGGGTTCACCCGGCGTTGCCGCAGCATGCTCGCCGCCGAATACAAGAGCACCAATCCCAAAATCAGGCTGATCGCGCTGGCGTCGACACGCAGCGCGATCAGTGCCCCGATGATGGCGCCGACCGCGGTCGGCGCCTGGAGCAGCATCGAGAGCCGAAGGTTGGTGAAGCCGCTGCGAATGTGGACGGACGAACCGACAACGGAATTCGTGACTACGCAGACCGCGCTCGCGCCCACGGCGGTGGTCGGATCGATGTCGAAGAAGAGCGTCAGGAGCGGCACGAGGAAGACGCCACCGCCCAGGCCGAGCATGCTGCCGAAGGTCGCCGCGAACATCGCCGCCAGCCCTACGCCGATGAATTGCCAGACGTCCACGCACGCTCCCGACTGTCGCGCCGCAACCTGCCTGGCGCCTGCCCAGTGCTTATAGCACACGACCCGGTTTGACACGAGACGCCGCGTGGTGGGACCATGCTCTGCGAGACGCACAGCCGTCTCAATGAACCGAATACGCTCACCTGACCTCGGCACGACGATCACGTCGCTGGCCGTCAACGGGGGAAGCCGGTGCAATTCCGGCGCTGTCGCGCAACTGTGATACGAACGAAGGCTTACGCCGTTCGCTCGTCAGCCAGATTACCCGGGTCAAGTCAGTCACGTTCCCATCGCGTCAATTGGGGGCAGACACGCAAACCGGGTCCGGTTTGCGTTGCGAGACACTCCGCGTGTGCGCCTGCTCGCCAGGCTCAGCCGGGGTTCTCCTGTTTGGCCCGCAATCGAGCGGGCCTTTTTCGTGCGTATTGGAGATGTGGACATGAACTGCCGATTTTCGCGTGCAGCCCTGTTGACCTGGATCGCCGTGTGCCTGGTGACCCTTTCGGGCGTGGGCTCGGCGGCTGCCCAGGATGGATCGGGAGCCGCGACCCCAGACTCGTCCGCTACTGGCATCGAAAGAACTGTCGCCTGGCTGCTGCCACAGCAGGCCGCCGACGGAGGCTTCGTTGGCTTCAGCGGCGAGAGTGACGCGGGAACCACGCTCGATGCAATCCAGGCTCTGGTCGCCGCCGAAACGGCTGGCGTCGACACGGGCGACTCGATCGACCGGGCCATCGCTTACCTGGAGTCGGGCGAGGTCGCCTTGGTGTACGTCCAGACCGGCGCCGGTCAGGCCGCCAAACTGGCGCTTGGCCTCAGTGTGGCCGGGGTCGAGCCCGCCGGATTCGCCGGGATCGAACCGATCGCCCTCATCGAGGAGGGCGCCGATCCGGTGACCGGGCTTTACGGAAGCGGCGTCTTCGATCACGCGCTGGCTGTGATGGCGCTGGTCGCGACCGGCAATGAGGTTCCCGACGCGGCGATCGATGCCTTCATGGCGACCCAGGCCGAAAACGGCGGTTGGGCATACGACGCCTCGACCGATGCGGCGATGGCCGACAGCAACACGACCGCGATGAGCATCCTGGCGCTGGTCGCGGCGGGCTACGGTGACAGCGACGCGGTTGGAGCCGGTCTGGCTTACCTGGATTCGATCCAGCTCGAAGACGGTGTTCCCTACAGCGCCCTCCCGGACACGCTCGCCGATGCCAACTCGACGGCCCTGGTGGTCCAGGCCTTCGTCGCGGCAGGTCGCGATCCGTCCTCCCTCGTTGAGTCGCTGGCGGCGTTCCAGAACGCGGACGGCGCCTTCTACTTCAACGGCGCGGATACGAGCGCGAACCTCTTTGCAACCACCGCCGCGATTCCCGCCCTGGCCCTCCTGCCGTTCCCGATCGTCGACGCCACGCCAATCGCCTCGCCTGCCGCCTCGCCGGTCTCGATCCATGCGCCAATCGCGGCCTGAGCGGGGCGCGCTCCTGCTCGTCGCGCTGATCCTCATCGCCCTGGGCATCACCATGGGCGGCGGCGCGACGGCTCTCGCGCAGGACCCGACGCCGGTTAACGTGGCCGGGATCGTGGTCGACCACGGCGATGGCACGGTGTCGCACGTCATCGTGCCGTTCGAGGAGGCCTCGATCAGCGGGGTCGAGTTGCTGCGTCGAAGCGGCCTCCCGTTGTTGACGGTCGAGTTTGGCGGGATGGGCGAAGGCGTCTGCGCGATCGAGGCGACCGGGTGCGACCTCTCCGCTTGCCGTGCCCGCCTCTGCCAGACCGGCGATCCAGATTCGGCATTCTGGCAGTACGTCCAGCGTGGCGACGACGGGGAATGGGTTCCGTCCCCGCTGGGCGCCAGCTCCAGCGACAATGAAGACGGCGATGTCGACGGCTGGTTCTGGACCGGCGTCGCGCCCGAAACACCCGCGCTGACCCTCGGTCAGATCGCCGCCGAGTCCGGGGTCGATCTGGAAACCTACGCCGCGTCAGGACCATTGCCCGAACCAGTCGTCCTCACCACGGGCGATCCGGCCGATGACGACGCGCTTGGTACGGGAAGCGCGCTCGGCGGCATCGCCGTCGTGGCCGGCATCGCCGTCATTGGCGGCCTGCTCATCTTCCGCTCGCGTCAGGCGCCGACCTGATGGGCGCCGACCGGCTCGATTCGCGCGCCTGGCTCTGCTGGGGGCTGGCGGCGATGACGCCGCTGCTCCTGGGTCGCAACCCGTGGGTATTGGGGGAGGTCTTGCTGATCGTGGCGATCGTCCGCGCGGTCTGGCGGCCAGTCATGTCGGAGCAGGGCATGGGCTGGTTCCTCCGTATCGCAGCCACCTTCGTGGTCGTGGGAGTGATTTTCAACGTGCTGACCGTTCATTCCGGGGACCGCGTCATCGCCGAGCTCCCGGAGGGCTGGCCCATCGTCGGCGGGATATTGACTGCCAACGCCCTGGTCTACGGCGTCCTCGGCGGCATTGCCCTGTTCACGCTCGTCCTCACCGGGCTCACCATCGCCACGCTTGTCTCGTGGACCGATCTCTTTCACGTTTTGCCGCGCCGGCTGGCGCCGATTGCGGTGACCGGTTCGGTGGCGTGGGCCTTCCTGCCCCAAACCGCCGTAGCCTGGCGGGAGATTCGCGAGGCGCAAACGATGCGGGGACACCGGTTTCGCGGCGCCCGCGATTTCGTCCCGATCGTGGTCCCGTTGCTGGCGGGCGGGCTGGATCGGTCGCTGGCGATGGCCGAGGCGCTTGAAGCCCGGGGCTTCGGGGTTTCGGAAAGGATGGGGCGGCAGCCCCGGAGCCGATCGTTGGATTGGACGTTCGCGGTTGGGGTGATCCTTGGGCTGGGAGGGTTGGCGGTAGCTGCCTACTGCCTGGCAGTCGGGATGATGTTCTGGGCCATCTTGGCGGGCGTGATCGGCGGGGCGGCGCTCGCGGTGATTGTCAGATTTACACCGGCGCCGGGATCGTCGCGAACCCGCTATCGTCTGCTCGCCTGGAGGTCCGCCGATTCCCTGGTGAGCGTGACCGCGCTCCTGGCCGTGGCCGTCGTCATCCTCCGCAATGGGACATCTCCAGCTTCGCTGGCTTACACCACGTATCCGGAGCTCACGTGGCCATCAGTCGATCTTCCGATGCTTCTCGTCCTTGGGATCCTGCTGGCCCCGGCGGTGGTCTATCGGCCCGCGGCGACATCGTGATGACGACCGCGAACGATCCTGTCGCCACGCTGGACAGCGTCTCCTACCGTTACCCCGAATCGCGGACCGACGCGTTCCGGAACGAGAGCTGGACCGTGAACGCCGGCAGTTTCACGCTGGTCGTCGGGCCCTCCGGCAGCGGCAAATCGTCACTACTCCGTTGCCTGAACGGTCTTGTCCCGCATTTTTCGGGCGGGGCGTTCGGCGGCCAGGTGGTAGTCGATGGGCGGAACACGCGAACCACGGGTCCGCGCGACCTCAGCGCGTCGGTCGGGTTCGTGTTCCAGGACCCCGAGTCCCAACTCGTCACCGACCGGGTCGAGGACGAGATCGCGTTCGGTCTCGAACAGCACGGTGTTGAACGGGGGACGATGCGCAAGCGCGTCGAGGAAGCCCTGGACTACCTGGGCATCGAACATCTGCGTGGTCGCCGGCCTGGCACTCTCTCGGGCGGCGAGCGGCAACGCGTCGCCATCGCTTCGGCGCTGGCGATGCATCCGAAACTGCTCGTACTCGACGAACCAACCAGCCAGCTCGACCCGTGGGGAGCCGAGGACGTCATCGGCGTCCTGAACCGCCTCAACGAGGATCTGGGCCTGACGGTCGTGGTGACCGAGCACCGGCTGGACCGCCTGTTGCCGCGGGCGGATGTGCTGCGCGTGATGGACGGGCCGGATGGCGTAGGGCTGACCGGCGCCCCAGCCCAGGTCGTACCGCTGATGGACACCGTGCCGCTGCCGCCGGTCACCCGCCTCGGCCGAGCCCTCGGCCTGTCGTCACCGCCGCTGACCGTGAAGGCAGCGCGGGCATCGATGTCCGGTCTGGCACTCCCGCTGGCGCCGGCGGCTTGGCCCACCGCCTCGACGGGCAAGGTGGTGGCCGACGTGAACGGCATCCAGGTGCGTCTGAACAACCAGATCGTGCTAAACGATGTCTCCCTGCACGTCCGGGCCGGCGAACTGGTGGCGGTGATGGGGCGCAACGGTTCCGGCAAGACGACGCTGTTGCGGGCAATCGCCGGGCTTCAGTCAGTTCAGGCCGGATCGGTGACCACGGTCGGGGTCGACCTGGGCAAAGACGGCCCCGAAGCGCTTCGCGGCCGGGTCGGCTACGTGCCGCAGCAGGCCAGCTCCCTCTTCTTCCACGAGCGGCTGATCGACGAGCTGCGCTTTACGGCGAGGGTTCGCGGCGCTGCCGCCGATCCGCACACCGTGCTGGAACGGTTCGGGTTAGGGCGCCTGGCCGAGTCGCACCCGCTGGATTTGAGCGGCGGCGAGCGGGAGCGCGCCGCGCTGGCCACGGTGATGATCGGCCAACCGCGCCTGTTGCTGCTCGACGAGCCGACCCGGGGCATGGACGCCTGGCGCAAGGTCGAGTTGGCCATGCACCTCACGGAATTGCGGCGGGATGGCGTGGCGATCGTGATGGTGACGCATGATGTCGAGTTGGTCGCCGCCTGCGCCTCACGAGTCGTCTTGCTGGGCAACGCGGGCATCGTCGCCGACGGATCGCCGCGCGAGGTCCTCTCCGGCTCCCTGACCTACACCACCCAAATCAACAAGGTCTTCGGTGGAACCTGGCTCACGGTCGAGGATGTGCTCGCCGGAGTTAGCACCACCCCCGAGTCGGAGGCCCAGATTCGTAGCGAGCGAGACGCCGACTAACCATGCCCAGTTTGGTCGTTCCGCGTAGGGTTGCGGAGCTTGCTCCGCCCGTGCCCGGCGACCGCCACTAGCTGCTTCATCGGTTCTTGGCGAGTTTGGCCCCGGCCACGACGGGCGGAGCAAGCTCCGCAACCCTACGCAATCACCCTGCGGTAATTCGCGGATTGCCCAAGCCTGACGGTCCGCTACTCGGGGTCGAGGTTGGCCAGCCGGTAGCGGTTCTCGGGGTCCCACAGCATCCAGCCGGAGGTGCCCAGGTCATCCGCCGCCTGGATTTGGGCGCGGACCATTTGCGTGGTGTACGTCGGCATTCCGTAGAAACTGAAGTCTTGGAGCCAGGGCCTGATCTGCGACGCCTCCCCGCCGAGGCGCTCGATCCCACCCTGGAGGCTGATCTCCACGATCTCGTACGGGTAGTCGTTGGGGCTGCCCGGCAACCCGAACTGATCGTCGGAATAATGCGACGGGTAGACCATCGGGCTCAGGTAATCGACGTGTTCCGCCAATTGCGCAAAGTTCTGCCCGATCCCGAGGTCATCGTCCACGACCATCGTGAAGCCAAACACGTCGGCGGATTGCCTGGCGCCGGTCGGCAGCAACCGCTCGCGAGAGAGGGCGAGGAACCCTTCGATCGCGTTTTCCCGCCGTGCCTGGGTGAACTCGACGCCGAAATCCATGGTCGAGAGATCGCCATCGGTCGGGAACCGCACGTAGTCGTACTGGATTTCATCGAAGCCCGCTTTGGCGGCTTCGACCGCCAGGTCGATGTTGGGTTCCCACAGCTCCTCGATGAACGGGTTGACCCAGGCCACGTCGTTGATGTCGCGCCACGGTCCGCCGGTCGTCACGTCGCGCACGGCGAGGTCCGGGTAGACCTCGGCGACCGTGCTGTCCTTGAACAGCACGTGGCGGGCGATGGTATAGATGTCGTTGTCCGCGAATTGCTGCAGGAGCGTGTCGATATCGTAGGCGGGGCGCACCGTGCCTGCCTCCCGAAAGAAGGTCACGTCGCTGTCGTACCAGACCCACTCTTCCTTGATGTCGATCACGACCGCGTTGGCGTTGGTCGTGTTGATCACGTCGATCAGGTTCTTGATCTGGGCGGGCGACGTGGTCACAGTCGGGTTGAGGTAGAGCGCCCGGATCGGCTGCCGTTCCAATTCGACCTGGGCAACCGCCGGGAGATTGTCGACCTCGCCGGTCCAGTCGCTAAAGCCGGGACTGCTGACGCGAAATTGCGCGTCAGCGTCCAGATCCGGCCGATCGAAACGGAACATGCCCTGATCGTCCGTTATCGCAAGCGCCGCGCCATCGGTGATGCGCGCGCCAATCACCGGTTCGCCCGCTTCGTCGCGAACGACGCCTTCAACCAGGCCCGATTGCGCCACGGCCGATGCCGGTTCGGCTCCAGGGACCACGGCGCCGGTCAGCCAGGCGGCGAAGGCCAGCCCCAGGAGCAGCGCCCCTATTCGGAAGGGCGACCGGCCGAACAATCCATCGAGATACGTCATCGGATGCTCCCACGGGTATGTCGCCGCCGTGCCACCGGTCTGCCCGGAACCGGCGTGCCGGCTTCAGGGCTCGCGGCGGCCGGGATCGACCCCGGTTCGGGGTCGATCCCGCCGGGGTGATAGCGATTGTTGGGGTCCCACAGCATCCAGCCCGAGCCGCCGGCGTCCTCGACGGCCTGGATCTGGGCGCGCACTTCGTCATCGCCGTACGGCATCAGGTCGAAATAGTTGAAATCCTGGAGCCAGGGGCGAACCTGGAGCATCTCGCCTTCGAGTTTTTCGCCGGCCCGCCGCATGCTGATCTCGATCGTTTCGTACGGAAAATCGTTGGGATGGCCATCGACCGCGAGCGAGCCGTCCGGCCAGTGGGAGGGGTAGATCATGGGACTGATGTAGTCGACATGCTGGGCGATCCTCGGGAAATTCTGACCGATGCCCAGATCGTCATCGACGAGCAGGGTGTAGCCGAAGACATCGGCCGATTGCCGCACGCCCAATGGCAGCAGACGCTCGCGGGCGAGGGCCAGGAACCCTTCGATCGACTTTTCCCGGTTGGCCTGGGTGTTTTCCAGGCCGAAATCCATGGTCGAGAAATCGCCATCGGTCGGGAACCGCACGTAGTCGTACTGGATCTCGTCGAACCCGTACCCGGCGGCCTCGACCGCCAGATCGGCGTTCGCCTCCCAGAGCGAGTGGACCATCGGGTTGACCCAGGCCACGCCGTTGTCGTCGCGCCAGAGGTCGCCAGTCTGGTTGTTGAGCACCGCCATATCCGGGTTAGCTTTGGCAACGAGGCCGTCCTTGAAGACGACGAGCCGGGCGATGGTGTAGATGCCGTGGTCCTTGAATTTTTTCAGTACGGCGGCGAGGTCCATGATCGGACGGACAGTGCCGGCATCCACGAACAGCTCAACCTGGGAGTCGTAATAGATGATCTCTTCCTTGATGTCGATGACGACCGCGTTGGCGGCCGTAGTGTCGATGATCTCGATGAAGCGGTCGATGTCCTCATCGGTTCCGGACATATTCGGGTTCATGTAGATCGCGTTGACGACCTGGGTTTCCAGCGCCACGTCCAATCGGACTGTCAGTCCGGCGACCGGTTGCTCCCAGGCGCCGTAGCCGGGCGCATCGATGCGCAGGCTGGCGTCTGGCTCCGCGCCGGCGAACGACATCTGGAAAAGCCCGTCGGCGCCCGTGACCTGCAACGTTTCGCCGTCGCTCACGCGGGCGCCCTGCACCGGCGCGCCCGCCGAATCGGTAACGACACCTTCGAACGAGCCGGTCGTCATGGCCGGGGTGCTCGCGACCGTTGGCGCAGCGCCCTGCGTCGGTTGAGTGGCCGATGTCGTCGCAGAAACAGGGTCCGAGACGAAGGTCGGGGTGATCGTGGCGGAGGTTTGGGCAATCAGTGATTCCGGCGTTTCAACTGACGCCTGACCTTCATCGGCGAAGGCCCCAACGAGCAGCGTGCCGACCAGCGCAAGGAGCGCGACGGGGAAGATCAGGCTAAACCCCCAGGGCAGCCAGGGCAGTGGGGAATCGGATCGGGGAGGAAGGAAGTAGTGTCGCTTGGGCAAGGATGGCTCCGCCATTCGTCTGATTGTCAGGGTTGGAGTGAGCCTGTCGGAACGCTGCGTTGCCGTTCATCGATTTCAGCCCACGACCGGATCTCAGACGTCCCGAATGGCGACGCCTTGCGATGGAAGCGTACCATGCGAATCGGTCGCTCAGCCCCGCTGCCGGGCACGGCTTGCCGGCCCAATACCTGGCAAGTGAAGGCCCGGGATTCAGAGCCTGTGGACCTCGACGACCATGTTAATTGGGCAGGGCATCACTCTGGTGGATGGGACCGAGGAGGCTGTGCTTGTCGGCTGCGGGCATGGTCAAGTCGGGTAGGGGTGATGCACGTTGTCAGCTGTCGTAGGGGCGGCAGCGGAGCAAGCCTGATTCGACCGTGAATTGGATGTGGCAAACCGCATGGTTGTGGAATCTGTGTCCGCCCGGATGCGGGCGAACGACACGCATGGTACACCCCACGTCCGGGCGGACACAGATTCGACAAAAATTCGGCGGCGAAGATCCCATTCGCGGTCGATGCAGGTACCGCCCCTACCCGCATAGGCCATGCGCATTACCCGTATTCGAGGTTGCGAGGCGACCTAGTACCGCACCGTCGTGCCGGCTTCCCGAGCCTCGATTGCCAGGTCCTGGTACCGGGCCGAGGCCGACCAGTCGATGCGCTCGAGGTCTTCCTTGAGGTAGCCGAGCATGTAGCGCAGCTCGCTGGCCATGGCGCAGAACTGAAAGCCCTGGCCGATCCGGAAGTTGACGCCGTCGGCACCGGACGTGTGGATGCCGGTCGCCACGCCGTGCTTCTTGCAGGTGTCGCGGATCGTCATGATCGCGGCCACCAGTTCCGGGTTGTCGCTTTCGAGCGGCACGCCCAGCCCCAGCCCCATCGAGGCGGCGAGGTCGTTCGGTCCGATGAAACAGGCGTCCACGCCGGGCACGCTGAGGATTTCGTCGGCGTTCTCCACACCCTGGATGTGCTCGATCTGCAGCACCACCAGCACCTGGTCATTGGCGTTGGCGAAATACTCGGCGCCGGACGAATCCCAGCTCAGGGCGTGCCGGCCACCGCCGACGCTGCGATTGCCGTCCGGGTAGTACCGGGCCGCCCTGACCGCTTCCTCCGCTTCCGCCCGGGTGTTGACCATCGGCACCACGACGCCCCAGGCGCCGGCATCGAGCACGCGCTTGAAGTTCTCAGGTGAGTTCCAGGGCACGCGGACCATCGGCGCGATGCCGGAAGCCGCCATGGAGCTGAACATCTGGGCCAGCGTCCTGATGTCGACCGGATTGTGCTCGGCGTCGATCACCAGCCAGTCGAACCCGATCTTGCTGATGTACTCGGCCGCTTCGGGGGACGGGAGCGAAAGCCAGGTGCCGATCGAGGGTTCGCCGGATTGCAGACGTTGACGCACATG
>JBGTNF010000532.1:0-3263 GCA_041743205.1 Thermomicrobiales bacterium
TCGAGCGTGCGGGAGGCCACGTACTTGTGGGTTGACGTCAGCATCTCCGTGAACGGGTTGGGCTGCGGCTGGTTGGGCCAAACGGCGTAGAAGTCATCGTAGGTCCGGCGCCCGAACAGGAGGGCGCCGCCGAACTGCTCACCGGTGTCCTGCGGGGCCCCGGCGTCCAGGCCGCCGGCCATTGCCCAGCCACCATGGGAAAATCCGTTCCGGGTGTCCTCGTCCGGCCGTGCCGGCGCCTGCATGACGCCATCAAGGGTAACGTGATTGAGAACGGTGACCTTGCCCATTTGGTGCTCCTAGCAACGAAAAATCGAGGGTTCATCATCTAAACAAGCGGGAACGGCCGAAATCGACACTCGATCCAGGCAGTCGGCAAAATTGGTCACCGGGAAGGCAGCGAAGCGCCTCTGGGAATCGATATCGATACCAGGCGCCACGGTCGACTACCGCCCAGGTCAGGTGCTGTAGCGCAGGACATCGGAACCCTTCGCCAGCAGGGCGTCGACTTCCTTCATGTGGGGCACCGATTGGGCACCGACTTCGCTGAGGCTCAGCCCGGCCACGGCGTTGGCGAACGTGCCCGCCTTCTCGGCCGAGACCGTCCGGTCGGATGCCTTCAGGAAGAACGCGGCGGCGAACACATCGCCCGCGCCGGTCAGATCCCGGACCGGAACCCTGAACCCCGGCAGTTCGAACTTCTCGCCACCGGCAATGATCCGGGCACCGTCCGGCCCCTGGGTGATGACCCCGAGCCGGCGCTCGCCGACCCGCTGGATGACATCGCGGGCGTAGGCGATTTCCTCGATGCTGACGATCGCGCAGTCGATGATACCCAGCAGTTGCCCCGGCAACTTGAGAGGAATGTGCTTGACCCGGCCCCCCGTTTGGCGAGGCCAGTCGCGCATCCAGCCCTGCGGCGTGACGCCGAGAAAGCGGGTGGTGAGGCCGGTACATTGCCGGGGCTCGATCTCGTCGGCAATTGGGCCAAGGTGCACGACCTTCGCGTTGCGCCAGTGCGGCGGCAAGCCCCGGAGATCGATCTCGCCCGCCCAGTGCGGCATGGTTTGCACGCGGCGATCGGCCTGGTACTCGTTGATGAAGGTCGTCGGCACCTCGGCATCCTGAACCACGATCTGGATGTTCTCGGAGGCGAGGATGTCGAGGTTGGGGATCTTCATCCCCGCCACTTCGCGGCCATACACGCCTCGCGTCAGGACCGCGACCCGAGCCCCGAGCCGCGACGCCGTCAGCGCCGAGTAGAGGGCAGTGCCGCCGAGCACCACGCTTCCGTCTGGCTGGAGATCGGCGGTGACGTGGCCGATCAGCAGGTAGTCGGGCGTTTTCGAGAGTTGCAGGCCGCTCCGGTTACCCGGGCGGAATGGCTCGCGCGCGGGCGCCTTCCGGGACTTGCCAGGCCGTGCCGGCGACCCCGTGCCCTCCTCGCCAGGTGCGTTCGATTGCGGATCACGATCGCCAGGGGTCGTCATGGGTCCTGCCTTCACGGGTATGGCTTGTTAACGAGTGTGGCCGGCGCAATACTGGCCAGTACGGGATTTCGTAGGGGAGCACCTTGTGTGCTCCCGTGGTTTCGCGAACCCGTAGCGGCAGGAGGACACAAGGTCGGCCCTGCTGGATATCCCCTACGATCAAGGCGGTGTTTCGGATCGTCGAAACACTCGATGCATTACACGGTTGGTCGATTACGCCCGCGGTTCGACCGTGATCCGGCGCTGGTTGCCCTCGCCGCTGCTCTGCGTCGCCACCTCCGGGTGGGAGCGGAGCGCGATGTGAATGACACGCCGTTCATTGGGCGGCATCGGCTCCAGCACCACCGGACGTCCGCTGCGGGCCACCTGCCGCGCCACCCGCTCGGCCAGCCCGACGAGCGATTCCTCGCGCCGCGAGCGGTACCCTTCGACATCGACGATCACCCGGGTGTAGGTCTCGATCTTCCGGTTGACGAGCATGCTGACAAGGTACTGGATGTGCGACAGGTGGTCGCCCCGACGGCCGATCAGGTTGCCGAGGTCACGCCCCGCCACGTCGATGAAGATGGTCGGCGGCTCTTCCTGGTCCAGCGGCACGGTGGACGGGTTGTCGACGGCCATCGCCTCGGCCGTGACGCCCATGCGTTCGAGCAAATCCCGGACCACGTCGCGCGCGACGATTTCGTCCTCGCTGTCGACCCGGTCCACGTTGCGCGCCTGGGGCGGGGCGGCCCGCATCGAGGGCCGGATACGCTCGCTGGACCGGCCGCCGAGCCAGTCCTGATTGCCTCCGCTCCCGCCATTCCCGCTACGCCCACGACTCCGGGGCCGAGCATTCCGGTCCCGGTCACGGCGGTCGCCACCGGCGGGCGGAATTTGCTGCGCCCGGGGCACGGGTTGCGAGGCCATGCCCTTGGCGCTCACCCGCACCAGGGCTTCGGCATCCTCGTCCGGACCCACGTCCGAGAGGATTTCGATATCCACCTCGTCGGGGGTGAGCTTGAGTTCCTCCAGGGCCAGCCGGGTTGCCTCTTCGACCGAATACGCCTGGATTTCTACGCTCGTTCGTTGCTGCATGGACCGGTCCTCGATTGGGTCAGCCCGCCCCTGTCACCCATTGCGACGGTGCGCGCCCGTGATCATCTGTCAACGGAAACGTACGGAACGATCCCTGCTCACGCGCGTTCCCGGTTCGACGGTGTCGGCAGATGATACTGCACCGGACGCGGGTCAGGACGCCGCGCCCTTGCGCCGCGCTTTCTTGGACGCCTTCGAGTTGGGGTTGGGGTCCACGCCTGTTCGGCCAGCGCCGTTCGCGGCGCCCGCCGCCGTTGCCAGGGAGGGATCGGGCTTGACCCCGAACTTGCTCGCGGCGTTGACGCGGTCCTGATAGCTGGTGCCCTTGCGCGCCGGCCGCGCGCTAGCGGCGCCATCGACCTCGATCACGTCGTCGCTGGACACGGCCACGCTGGTCCCGCTGCCGGCCCCCGCCTTGCCGTTGGACCCGGCGCCCCCCGCCTTCTGCTGCTTGAGCGCTTCCTGCCGGGCCTCGGCGTTCTTCTGGGCTTCCTGCATCCGCTTGTTCATCCAGCCGGAAAAGCCCTTCTGCTCGACCGGCTCGCCGCTGACCACCATCACCTCGGAGATCGGGCGCGGGGCCTTGTACCCGAGCCGGCGATGATCCGGGAGTTCCGGCAGCCACGGGAACCACTCGCCAAGCGAGCCCCAGCCGGTGATGAACCACTGCTGGATCACGGAGTAGACGCTCTGGGT
>JBGTNF010000533.1:0-17850 GCA_041743205.1 Thermomicrobiales bacterium
CTCACGATGAGAGGCCGTTCTGTTCCGTCAATCTCCATCACCATCGGTCGAACACTCCCGTCCAGGGTGCGGCCGCGCCGACTACCGACCGGGACGACCTGATCATCCAGTCGTCCATGTATCGGGATCGCGCACCGCTTCCACGACCATGCGAATCGCCTCGATCACGAGTTCCGGCTGATCCTGGTGAATGTTGTGACCACTCATTTCGGCGATGATGAGCTTCCCGTCAGGCGTCAACGTCGCCAGCCAAGCCTGCCGTTCGGACATGCCCTGCTCCATCTCCTCTGTGGGCCATCCATCGAAGGGCGCCTCGAACGGAATCCCATGGTGAAGGACAACCAGCGGCATCGGTCGCAGCGGGGATTCTTCGCGAACGCGCCGGACCTCGGCAACGGTGGGATCGTCCGCGAGTGGGGCGGTCCAGACGAACTCGGCGTCCGGGCAGGCGGCTTCAAGTTCCGGATTCCCCACTGTGTTTTGCTCGAATTCTTCCCAGTCCTCTGGCGGGAGGATCTCCCGGAATCCTTCGCACGCGTCTTCCGTGGTCGAGTCGACGAGCACCAGGCCCACCACCTCATCGGGCCGGGTCATCGCGAAGTACCGCATGAACAAGCCGCCCATGGAGTGACCGACCATCACGTAGGGGCCGGATTGCCCCGCGTTCTGGAGGAGTGCCGCGAGGTCGTCCGCAATGTCCTGAATCCTCCGGGGCATTGGCGCCGGATCGCTTCGGCTTGGATAGAAGAGAGGCCCGTACGGTTCAAGCGCGGGATTGACCTCGCCAATCGTTCCCGGCCGATCGTAGGTGACCACGTGAGTGAATTCGGCCACTGCGGGGAACACCATCTGGCGCTCGCCGGCTGGCTCCTGAAGGTCGCGACTCCAGACATCGGATCGACCGAGATAGCCGGCCTCGAGCACAACGGTGGGACCTCCGGAACCGGCGGTTTCGACGTACAACAACCGGCCACCGATGTCGACGTGCCCGCTGAAGTCATCGGCCATGATCCTGGGAGTCGCAGGTTGTGCATGAACACCCGTCGACAGCTCGGTGGCGACAAGCGCCCCGGCGGCAAGGCCGGCGCTGCCCCGGGCTATTGCCTGGCGGCGGGTGAGACGGGCGTTGCAGAAACGTTGGGAAACAGCGACACGGCGCGGATCGTTCATTGGGATTCCTTTCAGTGATGAGTACGCATCGCCCTCCGGTTTCAACGTGGACCTGGTTCGGCAGCGAGGAGCCGCTGGAAGCCGGCGCGTGAGCTGCGCGGCGCCCATCGCGATGGTTGCGAACCGTGTATCTCGCGGGTTCGAGCGTGATATGCACCGACCGGCGAGCCCTCAGCTCGCAACCTCGTCCGTTAGATCGAGAAACCAGATTTCCGGGTCGTCAATGACCCCTTCCCTTTTCAGCGATTCCTGCCATTCGTCCGATTGGGAAAAGAGCCTGGCCCTGAGGAGATCGTCCCACTCAAGGAGAATCAACATCTCTCCCAGGTCATCGGCATTGCGGAAGACCTGTCCACCCCGGCAGCCATTCGACCAGCGGGTCAACCCCTGTTCGCCGAACACCTGCTTCCAGGTCGCGTAGTCCGGCACTCGACGGCGAATCAGCAACGCTGCCATGAATGTTCCCCCTGAGCCTCCTCATTCAAGGCACGAACCTGCCCGGCCTGGCAAGAGACGTGCCAGGGTCTGGGCTCCTCATTCCTCGCTTAGTGGGGTCAGGGAGTACCAGGTTTCCGGGGCGCGAACGCCCTCGACCACCTGCCGGATCGCTTCGATCACGAGCTGCGGTTGATCCTGGTGGATATCGTGACCGCTGTCGGCTGCGACGAAGAAGCGCGCATTCGGGACGAGGGTTGCCAGGTTCTCGTTGGCGGCCCGCAAGAGCGGTTCCAGATCCTCGGTCGTGAATCCGCTTCCTTCCGGTAGCGGGAACGCCAGTCCATGGGCGAGGACGGCCAGCGGCATCGGTCGTAGCGGCGAAGCGGCTGCCGCCTCGCGCATGACCTCGTTGTCCGCGCCCCATGGCACGGTCTCGACATCGCCGTAGCCTGGAATCGGGATGACCGTATCCGTGCCATTGTCTTGATTGAACTTCTTCAGCGTCTCATAGTTTTCTGGAAAGAGCAGCGTTTCCAGCCGCTCGGAGAAAGCGTCCACGAGGACCATGCCGACGACGTCCTCGGGATAGGTGCTGGCGAAGAGCCGCGCGAAGAAGCCACCGAGCGAATGACCGGCCAGGACATACGGGCCAGGAACAGCCGCGGCCTGGAGCGTATCGTGGAGCTCGGCAACGACCTCCAGGGCGGTCCGGGGCTGGGCGATGGCCTCGCTCCGGGAGACGATGATATCCTCCGGGCCAATGGGGGCGTATGTCCCCGGGCGGTCGTAGGCCACAGCGTGGGTAAACTCGGAGACGTTGGCCATGACCATCGATCGCGGCTCGTCTGGTTGGAGGAGATCGTCGGTCCAGTACATGCCCGAGGTCCGGTACCCGCTCAGGAACACGACGGTGGGGGCACCTGAGCCGTGGGTTTCGACAAAAATGTCTCGGCCACCGATGTCGACCGTACCCGCAAAGTCATCGGACGAAATCGTCGGTGTTGCGGACTGTGCGTACGCGCCTGTCGACAACCCGGAGGAGACGAGTGCTCCGGTGGCGATGGCGCCGCCCAGGGCAATTGCCTGGCGGCGGGTGAGACGGGCGTTCGTGAACCTGGTGTAGGCAGAGTCGTGGCGACGTGTGTTCATTGATGTTCCTTTCAGCGATGAGGACGGATGACCATCTGAACTGACCAGAGGCCATCGCGGGGAAAAGAAGCTCCGGTGACCTATCCACCGTGCCGTGAGGCGGGGTGCGCCACAACGACATTCGATGAGATGGCGCCTGCCAAACGCGGCATTCAGGCTACGTCCATGTCGAATACGCCGTGCACGCGCCGTTGCATGCACTGACGTATTTGTCGCACTCGGCACCGAAATGGGTCATGATTTCCTGGTAGGACTTGGAGCCTTGGGAGCCATCTGCCAGGCACGGTACACACCACCCGAGCCTCCACGACCAGCAATTGCCCCGTACACCTAACCCCCCAACGTACTCACCCAGCCGATAACAGCTGATTGGCCAGTCCGGACAGTCGTCGATGAAGAGTTGCGCCGCGCCAAAGGTCGGCGCCAGCTCCGCCAGGTCGGTCGGAGTTTCCGTAAAATCCATCTCCAGCGACTGGCCCCAGTTCGCCAGCACCTCCACATCGTAGGTGACGCCATGGGAGGTGGGATCGTACATCGGGTTGAAGAGTTCAACCACAGCGATATCGGTTTCGCCGGGTTCCGTTTCGACAATCAGGGCCGCATTGGGCGGGTTGTCCTCCGGAAAGCCGAGACCTTCCAGGAACTGACCAGTCGGCGTGGAACCGACGATCCGGTCGGGGCGATCGGAGAAGTAGATCGTCTGTCCCGACCCTTGCTTGAGTTTGACGGTGTACCGCCCTTCCTGACCCTCGGTCCTGGCGACACTGCCGCTTTGGAAGGTCTGAACGAACATCATCGTCGGACCGCCAGGATTTTCGGCCTCCGGCTCAGGCGTTTCGTGTGCCTCGGGCGTTGCCTCCTGCGCCTGACCCGGCCAGGCGCCATGGGCGAATGCGCCAGCCGCCAAGACAGCGCCGCCCTGTACCAGCGCCCGGCGGCGAGACAACTGCCGATCCCCGAACACCTTCGTGATTGCGTCGAACCGGTTGTTCTCCATAAAGTGCTCCCTCCAGCGACCTCGTTGCCGTCCCCACCGATGGGCTGTCACCGCGGTTCCTACCCCGCGCTGACTCGTGGCATCGTCCGCACACTGGCACGGATCCAGCCGATCTCTCCGTCCGGCCGGCGGATGAACGACGCGACCATGGTGGAGCCGATCGCCAGTCGATCGCCGCTTATGACCGAAACCGGATAATCGGTCACCACGTCAGGGAGAAGGTCTTCCCTGACATATCCGGCCAGCTCTTTGGTTGCCAGGGAAATCAGCAGTTGGTCACCATCTACCCGCAGGCTTATTGCGTCGACGGGCGTTTCGAAGCGAACTGCGTACTCGACGAGTTCTGCGGAGGAAAGTTCGAGCGCGGTCGTGTCGGACGCGAACGACGACCCTGCCTGGACTCCCACCCGCGCCGCATCCGCTTCCATCCCCAGATAGGCCTGTGCGGCGGCGGTGAGGGCTGCTTTCGCCGCGGCGCCTCCCCCGGGTTCGGCGTTGGTCAGCAGCACCAACGCAAATCGCTCTTCCGGGGCAATGACCAATGTCGTGTGCTGCCCGAATGTGTCCCCGATGTGGGTCGCAAAGCGGACTCCGCCGATCTCTTGCACGAACCAGATGAGACCCATCTGCATTGCCGAAACGCCGCTGAACGACGATTGCGCGGTCCGCATGAGCTGGATGGTGTGGGCCGGAAGCAACCGGGTTCCGTCCGGAGCCACCCCATCGGCAAGGTGAAGGCGGGCAAACAGCAGCTGTTCCGGTGTCGTCGACCAAAAGTTCCCCCCGGCCGGCTCGAGGCTGCGTGGAAGATGCAGCGGGGTTTGCAACACCGTTCCGTGCGGGCTGCTGTGGTACCCGAGCGCATGTGGGCGACTGTCGGCTTCATCCACATCGTAGGTGGAATAGGTCATCCCGAGCGGATCGAGCTGAAGGTCCTGGATGACATCGCGATACCGTTTGCCCTCAACGACCTCGAGCACCCGACCGAGCAGGATAGTCGCGCCGTTGTTGTAGCTGGCGAACATGCCAAGCGGCGCATGCTGCGGCAAGGTCGGGAGCCACTCCTCGACGAGCCGTCCGATCGCGTCATCGCCGTCGCCGGTGTCGAAGAAGGTGTCTCCCCACCAGCCGGACGTATGGGTCAGCAGGTGATGGACGGTCACACGCGCGGCGACACTTTCATCGTGGAGCCGCAATTCGGGCAGGTAGGTCCTGACCGGTGCGTACAGGTCGATCTTGCCCGCTGCGACCAATTGCATGATCGCGGTGGCCGTGTAGGTCTTGCCGACGGAGCCGATCTGGAAACGGGTTTCCGGCGTGACCGCGACACGGTTTTCAATATCAGCCATCCCGAAAACGGCGTGCTCCTCCTCGCCATCCATGAGGATGCCGAGAGCAGTTCCGGGAACGCCGTGCTCGGCCATCGCACTTCGCACCGCGTCAGCGACGGCCTGAAAACGCGGTGATGCATCCGCACCCACTGTGGCCGGAATCTCCGCGGCGTCCGACCAGGGAGGGGCGGGGGTGGCCTGGTTCACGGCAACCGGTTGGGCGAACGCGGTCAGTGGGCCAAGGTGGGGGGCGAGGGCTGTCGCCGCCGTGGCGGCGGCGATGAATCGACGCCGCGAGAGCCGTGCGGAGGTTAAAGCAATCGAGGTGTTCTGGGTCACGGGTATTCTCCATTCCTGCGCCCGCGTGGGCGAAACGAGCGGGGCAGCCTGATCCAGGAGCATTCCACCCACAATGCCGTGAGGAATGGTGCGGCGCGATCCGTACATGTACCCAGTTCGCGAGACGCCAGGTACCCATACGCGCGTGACGACGAACGTCCCCGGCATGATTGCCCGCGAGCCTCGCGCCAGGAGGTGGGCTGGTTTTTTCCGGACGTTGGAGCAAGATGAGGCGTGGAACCTAGGCGGATCCGCCGGTCGCCACCAGTCCAGCAGCAATCGCGGTCGAGGTTGCCGCGGTGCGTGTCCGGACGCCGAGTTTGCGGCAGACGTTGGCAACGTGATGCTCGACCGTGCGAACGCTGATGAACAGTGCGCCCGCAATTTCCGGGTCGGTCATGCCTGTTGCCAGCAACTCAAGGATTTCAGACTCCCGGCCGGTCAGAGAGAACTGTCGCGCCCCTGGTGTTCCATCGCTAAGGTCGAGAGCGTGGGCGATTGCCTGACTTTCGGTGAGATTGCGGCCGATATCCCACGCGGTTGAGAACGATTCGGCTGAAAGGCCACTACGGGTGGCTCCAATCGCCTGTTCCAGGGACGGGCGATTCCTGGGTTGCCGATATCGCAGGCCGATTCGATCGCGCAACCCTTCGGCTGCGCCAAACAGGGTTGCGCCGCGGTCCATTTGCCCCGCATGCGCCGCAACTATGGCGACTGACTCGATGATTTCGATCACCAGGCGCCGTGCTTGATCCGTTCTCCCTACGGCCAGCGCCTCCTTGTACAACGAGAGTGCCTGGGACCACTCGCCTCGATCGCGAGCCAGATCCCCAAGGTCACCCAACGCCATCATCGTCCCGACGTGGAGGTGCTCTGCCTTGAAGCGACCCAGCGCATCCTCGATGTGCCGTACCGCCGATTCGCTGTGTCCCATCGATCGCGCCGCAACGGCGAGATTGATCGATACCCATCCCGACATGATCCCGGCCAGCCGCGCATCCGGTATGGCGGAGACGGCTTCCAAGGATTCCTCCAGCAATTGCGTGCTTCGTTCACCATCTGCTCGTGCCACGGCTAGGCTGGCAAGTCCGATCAGCGCCTGAGTGGCGCCATGTGCTTCGCCATGCTCCCGGCAGGCCGTCAAGCCTTGAGCCAGGTGTGAATCGGCGGCTTCGTTGTCCTCCTGAAAGAGCTCGGTCATGCCAAGCGAGACCAAGATCTTCGCCACGTCTTTTGAAACCAGGGTGTCCCGAACCGCCAGCGCACGCTCGGACCACAGCCTGCCTTCCTGGTAGTTGGAATGAGCTAGCCAAAAACGCCCCAGCGTGGCGACAAGCCTCCCGAAGAGCTCACGCGCCGACGACTCCCCCAGCCACTCCAGCGCGGATCGAAGGTTGTCCTGCTCGGCGATAAGCTGATCCATGGCGTCAACGCGTTCCGGGATCAGTTCGGCAATTTCACGCTGCTCGGCATAGGTGGTGAAGTGGGCTGCTTGCGCGCGTCGCGCGCGTTGCTCCTCACCGTATGTCTTCAGCTGTTCCCACGCATATTCCCGAATCGTTTCCAGCATGCGGTAGCGTGTCGTTCCCGCGATCAGACCGGCTTCTCGCATCAGCAAGCTGGAATCGATCAACATGGAGAGACGATCTGCGATAAACGTCAACTGATCCGCATCAATCGTCCGGCTGCCGGAATAGTCCGATCCTGGTATTGAGGGCGGCAGTTCCAGATAGCCTGACACTCCCGCAATGGCTTCCAGGGTGAAGCCACCGCTGAAAACCGATGCATGCCGGAGCAATGCCTGGCTCTCTGGGGAGAGCAAATCGTAGCTCCAGGCGATCGCGTTCCGCATTGTCTGCAACCGGCTCGGGTAATCCCGTGATCCGTCGATCAGCAGCGGCAGCAGTCCATTCAACCGATCATTGATTTCGACCAGGGTAAAGTGGCGCGTCCGGGTCGCGGCCAGCTCGACGGCTAGCGGCAGACCATCCAGACGTCCGCAAATCTCGACGAGGCGCAGGATTTCTACCGGATTCCAGGTAAGCGATGGATCGACGGCCTCGGCGCGTTCGATGAACAACCTGATGACCGGGACACCAAGCCAGTCATCGAGGGTCAACGTTCCCCTCGACCTGGGCAGCAGGAGCGGCGGAACGGGGAGTGCGTGTTCGCCTTCCACTCGGAGCAGGCGACGGCTCGTGGCAAGGATCTTGAGCCGGGGGCATCGAGCAAGCAGCCTGGTCAGGGACGGGGCGCCGTCCAGCACGTGTTCAACGTTGTCCACGACGAGCAGGACGTCATGTGCTCCCAACCAGATGGCCACGGCGTCTTCCACACCGGCCCCGTCGATTTCAGTGATGCCGATTGCGGCGGCAACGGCCATCATGACCAACGACGGATCCCGTACGGAAGCAAGCGGCACGAACCTGGCTCCATCGGAAAACTGGGAGCTGCATATTGTGGCGATCTGGATGGCGAGTCGGGTCTTGCCGATACCTCCCGGCCCAGTCAAGGTCAGGAGGCGAACGTCGGGTCGACGCAGGAGCGAGATCGCCAACGCAACTTCGTCCTGCCGTCCAACGAAGGACGTGAGCGGAACGGGCAGGAGGCCAGAGTCGCCCGACCGGGACTCCAATGATGGAGGCGGCCGGTTCCCGGAAAACCCACTCGCGGAAGGAAGTGTCGAATCCATGCCTGATGCATTTCACGCATGTCCGGACTGCAGTCACAGGGGCCCTCAACGCCTGCGATTATGCCAGTCCAACGCAACCGGGACGAGTTGCGCCCGCTTTGGGGACGAGACGGGGAATGCCGCCCGTCGTTCCCGGCGGCGACTGTGCCCGGGTTCCGTCGTCGATCCGGGTGGGAGTGCCAATCGCGAGTCCCGCCGGGTTTCACCCGGCATCCCAGCCCCACACCACGTGGAGCACCTCGATGCTTCTCTTTCAGTCGACCCTGTGGCTCTTGGAAACGCTGCGATTCTGGTCGGCGCCATTGCCCACGGCCGCCTTTTAATCGGCGCGCAATTGGTCGCCTGGCCGCGGGGCATCGGGGTCGGAGCGTGACAAGCCGAGTTGGAGCTCGCACAGCCCGTCCGCCTCGATCTGTTTGAGTCGGCTCGCGACGACGTTGGGGTCATTGCCCTTCACGGAGGCGACGACGGACTTGCGGCAGTGGTGGGGGTTGACGCCGGCAAATCGCAAATCCGGAGAAGCGTACGCGTTGCCTCGTCCTGCATGATGCGAGAAGTGGTCCCGGATCCGGAACATTTGAGGAAAAGCAGTTGCATATAGCAATTCCTTCCTCTGGAGGAAGTCTCATGCCGCGTGTTCACGTGCACAACTTCTCGATTTCGCTCGACGGCTTCGGTACTGGTGAAGGCCTCACGCTGGAGGCCCCGTTCGGGCACGCTGGGCAGCGTCTGGGCGAGTGGATGTTCGCCACCAGGTTCTGGCACTCGATGGTCGGTGAGCCCGGTGGCGGCAGCGGTATCGACAATGCCTTCGCCGACCGGCACGGTGTGAACATCGGCGCCGAGATCATGGGCCGGGGCAAGTTCGGTCCACCGCAGGGCGGCCCGTGGACCGGTGTCGGGACCGATGAGGAGTGGCGCGGCTGGTGGGGGCCGCATCCACCGTTCCACACGCCAGTATTCGTGCTCACCCACCACCCGCGCCCGTCGATCGAGTTGGAGGGCGGCAATGTGTTCCACTTCGTCGACGCCAGCCCACGCGAGGCGCTCGACCTCGCCCGTCAGGCGGCCGGCGATCTCGATGTGCGCATCGGAGGAGGCCCGACCACCGTCCGCGACTTCCTTGCCGCCGACCTCATCGACGTGCTCCATGTCGTGCAGGTCCCGATCCTGCTCGGCCGCGGAGTCCGCCTGTGGGACGGCCTTGAAGGCATTGAGGAGCGCTTCGACGTCGAGGTCGTCTCATCACCGAGCGGAGTCACGCACCTGACGTTTACGCGCCGATAGTCGATCGCGTCGGCAGCCTGTCTGACCGGAGCAAGGCGTTCGTCGCCAGGCCATGGCCGATCGACGAGGCCGGTACAAGGAGCCAAGGGATGAAGCGATACCTGATCTCGTTTGATGACGGCGCGATGAATCACATTCCCACGGAAGATATGGATTCGGTCGGCAAGGCTTCGCGTCAAGTGGTTCATGACGCCAAGGACGCCGGCGTGTGGATTTTCGGGGGCGGACTGCTCAGCCAAAGCGCGAGCATCGTCGCCACCGACGGGACCGTCACCGCCGGCCCAAACCCGGAGATCAAGGCAGTCATCGGCGGCTTCTCGATTATCGAGGCGCCCTCACGTATCGAGGCGCCCTCACGCAAGGACGCGCTGGATTGGGCGTCACGAATCGCCGTCGCCTGCAGATGCGCCCAAGAGGTGCGGGAGATCATGTACGACCCGGACTCCTGATCGATGGACCACCGCGTCCAGGTTATGTCCACCGCTCCCGACCACGAGGTCGGGATGAAACGAGAGCCCCTCACCCAACTGACTGCCCTGCCAGCCAAAGACGACAGGAGCTGCTCGGCGAGCGCGCCAGGTAGCGCGACTAGCCGCGCGACAGCCAGAAGTCGAAGGAGGAGGTCATCATGACTCACATATTTCCCACCACCGCGACGGTCGGCACACGATGAACGCCCCCGCCCCGATCACCATCACGCCAATCCTCGTTGCCGACCTGATTGCCGCGGGCGAGCCGATGCCACTCTACGTCCACGTCATCGACCATTCCGATGCGCGGGTGCTGGTCGACACCGGCATGACGGCGCTGCACCCGTTTGCGGCGGCGCTTCAACCACGCCTCCATCCTTTGAGCGAGGGGGACTTCGATCTTGCCGGCATCGACATCGTCGTCAACACGCACCTCCACGCCGACCACTGCGGCGGCAACCACCTCTTCGCCGGCAAGCCCATCTACGTCCAGCGCCGGGAACTCGACGACGCGCGGAACAAGGACGGCTATACCCTCCGGGAGTGGGTCGACGCGCCCGGCGTGCGGTACGTGCCGGTCGACGGCGAGCTCGAACTGCTTCCCGGGCTCCGGCTCGTCCCGGCGCCGGGCCACTGCGACGGCATGCAAGTGGTCGTGGTGGAGACTGGCGGACGACCGGTCGTCATCGGCGGCGACGTAGCGGTCTGGCACGGCGAGTTCGACGAGCCGCCCACCGAAGGCCGGCTGCGAGTCCTTGCGCTGGACCCCGAGCTGGTCTGGCTCGCGCACGAGCACGATCCATGTCGACCCCGCACCGACTGAGGCATCACGCCGTCGGTTCTCGAAAAATCGGCGGTGTTTGGACACGCAGGCATCAGCTCGATGGCGATGCCTGCGCATCCGGTGCAGGCGAGCGACAACCATTGCCTGTGGAGTTGAGCGAAACAGGTGCTCCGGCCCGTAGACCGAGACAGACTTCGGCAACGGCCGCCTTCCAAGCATGTGCTAAGCAAGGTACTAGAATGCCAAGCAACATGGATCGATTAGGAGGTAGCAATGTCCCACATCCCAGTGAAGATCAGCAGCAAGCACCAGATTGCGGTTCCGTCAGCGATCCGCAAGGAACTCCACCTGGAGGCCGGCGATCATCTACTGGCACAGGTTCGTGACGGAATGATCATTCTCGTGCCGCGGCATGGGGATGCTCTCGACGAGTTGCGTGGACTTCATCGCGAGATCTGGGCGGGGGTGGATGTTCAGGCATATATCGACGAGGAGCGGGACGGTTGGGACAGCGCCAAGGGATCTTAGACGCGCTTCGCCGTTTTCAGCGCGTCGGATTCGATACCCCGGTCTTCGTCTATCACATCGAGCAGACCTCGCGATGGGCCGCCCCTGCCAGCGCTGCGTTGGAAATGATGACAGACGGCAGGTTCGCAGGGATGACATCAGTCGTTACGGTGCTCGAAATCGCGATCAAGCCGCTTCGGCTCGGACGGCCGGAGATTGCCGATGCATATGAGGCGTTGATTGAAGACATCACGAATCTCGCCATTATCGATGTTGATGCGCGATCGGCCCGGATCGGCGCAGAACTCCGCGCCACATATGGACTCCGAACCCCTGATTCGCTGCAAATCGCTGCCTGTCTCGCTAACGGCGCCAAGGCATTTGTGACAAACGACAGGCGATTGCGCTGAGTAAATGAGATCGAGGTCATTGTGCTGAACGATTACCTGGACGGATGATCGCCGCACCGGTCGTCTCCTGCGCCAACGGCGACAGGTCGAAGTCTGTCGCATGTAATCCTCGTCCTGGACCGTCTCCTGATATCCAAACGGGGTTCGGTCACACGCCCACGTACGCGGCCAGGTGTTCGCCGGTGAGGGTCGATCGAGCGGCGACGAGGTCGGCGGGCGAGCCCTCGAAGACGATCCGGCCGCCGTCGTGGCCGGCGCCGGGACCGAGGTCGATGATCCAGTCGGCGTGAGCCATCACCGCCTGGTGGTGCTCGATGACGATGACCGACTTGCCCGAGTCGACGAGCCGGTCGAGCAGGCCCAACAGTTGCTCGACATCGGCGAGGTGGAGACCGGTGGTCGGTTCGTCGAGCACATGGGTTCCGCCCTGGTCGCCCATGTGGGTGGCGAGCCGGAGCCGTTGGCGTTCACCGCCGGAGAGCGTGGTCAGCGGCTGGCCGAGGCTGAGGTAGCCAAGCCCAATATCCTTGAGTCTGACCAGGATCGCGTGGGCCGCCGGCGTACGCGCCTCACCGGCGCCGAAGAACGCCTCGGCCTCGGTCACCGGCATCGCCAGCACCTCGCTGATGTCCTTGCCGCCGAGGTGGAACTCCAGCACCGCTGCCTGGAACCGCTTCCCCTCGCAGTCCTCGCAGACCGTCGCGACGCCAGCCATCATTGCCAGGTCGGTGTAAATCACGCCCGCGCCGTTACACGTGGGGCAGGCGCCTTCGGAGTTGGCGCTGAACAGCGCGGGCTTGACGCCGTTCGCTTTCGCGAATGCCTTGCGGATCGGGTCGAGCAAACCGGAGTACGTGGCCGGGTTGCTGCGTCGCGAGCCGCGGATCGCGCCCTGGTCGATCGTCACCACACCGTCCCGGCCCGAGACCGAGCCGTGGATCAGGGAGCTCTTGCCGGAACCCGCCACGCCGGTCACAACGCAGAGCACGCCGAGCGGAATGTCGACATCAACTGATCGGAGGTTATGGGTGGCGGCGCCACGAATTTCGAGCGTCGCCGTGGGCGTTCGCAACTTCGGCTTGAGCGAGGCCCGGTCGTCGAGGTGGCGGCCGGTGATGGCGCCACTGGCGCGCAATCCTTCGACGGTTCCCTCGTAGCAGACGTTGCCGCCGGCCGTGCCAGCTCCGGGTCCGAGATCGACGATGTGGTCGGCGATCACGATCGTCTCCGGCTTGTGCTCGACGACGAGCACGGTGTTGCCCTTGTCTCGCAGCTGCAGGAGGAGGTCGTTCATGCGCTGGATGTCGTGCGGGTGCAACCCGATCGTGGGCTCGTCGAAGACGTAGGTGACATCGGTCAGCGACGACCCGAGGTGACGGATCATCCTCGTGCGCTGCGATTCGCCACCCGACAGCGTGCCCGACGGCCGATCGAGGGAAAGGTAGCCGAGCCCGATGTTCGCGAACGAGTCGAGCAAGTGCTGCAAGCCGTTGAGCAGCGGCGCGACCGTTGGCTCGTCGAGACCGCTGACCCAACCGGCGAGGTCGCTGATCTGCATCGCGCAGATGTCGGCGATGTTCTTGCCCCTGATCTTCGACGATCGGGCTTCCTGGCTGAGCCGCGTGCCCTCGCACTCGGGACAGGTCGTGAAGGTTACAGCCCGCTCCACGAAGGCACGAATGTGCGGCTGCATGGACTCGACATCCTTGGACAGGAAGGACTTCTGGATTTTCGAGATCAGCCCTTCGTAGGTCAGGTTGATGCCGTCGACCTTGACTTTGGTCGGCTCCTTGTGGAGCAGGTCGTTCAGTTCCTTCCTGGTGTACTCCCGGATCGGCTTGTCCGGATCGAGGAAGCCGGCGCCGCTGTAGATTCGGCCGTACCAACCGTCGGCGCTGTAGCCCGGAATGGTAAACGGTCCCTCGTTGAGCGACTTGCTATCGTCGTACAGCGCCGTCAGGTCGATGTCGTTGACGGAACCCATGCCTTCGCAACGTGGGCACATGCCGCCGAGACGATTGAACGTCGCCTTCTCCGTTTTCGATTTGCCCTCGCCACGCTCGATGGTGATTGCGCCGCTGGCCCTTACCGATGGGACGTTGAAGGAGTAGGCGTTGGGCGAGCCGATGTGGGGCTGCCCGAGCCGGCTGAAGAGAATACGAAGCATCGCGTTGGCGTCGGTGGCGGTGCCGACGGTGGACCGCGAGTTGGCGCCCATCCGCTCCTGGTCGACAATGATCGCGGTCGTCAGCCCGTCGAGCAGGTCGACCTCGGGCCGCGCCAACGTCGGCATGAATCCTTGCACGAATGCGCTGTACGTTTCGTTGATCAGCCGCTGCGACTCCGCGGCGATCGTGCTGAACACCAGCGAGCTCTTGCCCGAGCCGGAGACCCCGGTGAAGACCGTCAGCCGGCGCTTCGGGATCTCGACGCTGATGTCCTTGAGGTTGTTTACGCGCGCGCCATGCACGCGAATCAGGTCGTGGTGGTCGGCAACGTGTAACACCGGTGAAGGCGCATCCGTCTTCGTGGCCATGCTCAACGTGTCTCCATCTTGTGGGCGGGGCCGCCTTTGGCCCGCGTCAGCTTCACTTGGCTCGATGCTTGCCGCTCAGGGCCCGACTTCTCTGCCATGTGTCCCGCGCGAGTGGGTATCAGGTGGCTGAGTGCCGGTCAACGCATGGCGAGAAGGGCGCAGAGAACGGACAGAAGGGCCGCCACGGTGCCTGCCCCCCACCGTTCCATCGGGTGCCGAGCGAGGGCATTTCCGAGCGTGTTCAGCGCGAATAACGCGGCCAGGCACCAAAGGGCAGCCGTTAGCACGGACGCGAGAACTGGCCCGCGGTCGAGTACGGAGGCGGCAGCGAGCACCACCCAGATCGCTCCAAGAATCACGAACACCGCGATGGCACTGGCGACGCGGTATCGCGCGGGCAGCGTGCCGTCGTCGGAGATTGCCCGTCCGCCGTAAGCCATGGCTCCCCAGGGCGCTCCAGCGGCAAGCCCTATCTGGAAGGCGGAGCCGAGCACCAAAAGCGCGGCTGTGATCATGGCCAGGATTTCGGTGTTTACTCCCAGCGTGTTGTTCCTTCTCTGCAGCTCGCGAATGCGAGCCGGGATACCCACGGTGTTGATGGGGCATAGTTGCGGCACCGGATCGCAGTTTACCTGATCGGAGGTTTCACCCGCCTCTCAACACCGCTACCTGCCGGTCGATCGATTGCCCAACTGGCGATGCCTAGCTCCATGTGAGATGAGTCAGTTGAATCAGGTTTCCGCAGGTATCGTCAAGGACGGCGATGACGGAGCCGGTGGTGGTTGTGACGGGCGTCGTGAACGTCACGCCATTGGCGGCCAGGCGGTCGTGCTCGGCTTGGACGTCGTCGACCAGGAACTGGGCGGCGGGCTGGCCCTGGCTGCGCACCGCTTCCTGGTACGCCTTCCCCTCTGGGTTTGCGTTTGATTCCAGGATCAGCTCTACTCCCTCCGGATCTTCCGGGGAAGCCACCGTCAGCCAGCGATAGTCCCCCTGAGAGAAATCCGCCCTCTTCTGGAAACCAAGTGTTTCCGTATAGAACTGGAGCGCCTTGTCCTGGTTGCTGACGTAGAGTTTGGTCCACTTGATATGCATCGGTCCTCGTCCTTCTTCAAGACAATCGATAGCGGGAGGCACGTTCACATGGGCTCGGGTTCACCCTTTGTCGAAGTCGCGTTTGGCGTGGCGCGCTCCTTGCACTGAAAATGACCATGACGTGCACCAACCGCCCGTCACTACCATGACGTATCGCCGAGTGAGAATGTGACGGATGTCCGATTCTTTCGCCAGAACAGCCAGGTTCGAGACTTATCGCCCGCTGTTGATCGCCGTGGCGACTCGTTTGCTGGAATCGGCCGCCGAGGCGGAGGATGCGGTGCAGGAGGCGTGGCTACGCCTCGACCGCACGGGTGACGACGGAATTGTCAATCTCGGGGGGTGGTTGACGACCGTGGTCAGCCGCATCTGCCTCGACCACCTGCGGACTCGTTCGAGCCGGGGCGAAACACGGATCGAGCCCAGGCTGCCGGAAACCGGAAGTGGCGATCCGAGCCCTGACGATAGAGCGATTTTGGCGGAGTCGACCGCCGAGGCGCTGGCGATCGTGCTGGACACGTTGACGCCGATCGAGCGCGTGGCTTTCGTACTGCACGATGCCTTCGATGTCCCGTTCGATGAGATCGCGGTGATCATCGACCGGTCGAGTGTCGCGACGCGACAGCTGGCGAGCCGTGCTCGTCGCAAGGTGCGGATCGGTACGACGGTCACCGGACGTTCGACGAACCCGCCGCGCGAGATCGTGGCGGCGTTCTTCGCCGCATCGCGGGAAGGACGTTTCGACGCGTTGATCCAGCTGCTTGCCCCCGGCGTCGTGCTCCGGGGCGACGCTGCGGCCGTGGGCATGGGAGCGGAGCAGGAAGTGCACGGCGTTCAGGCGATCGCGGAGCTCTACTCCGGACGCGCCCGCGCCGCGCGACTGGCGACCATCGACGGGGATTACGGCGCGGTCTGGGCCCCGGGCGGCAGGCCACGCGTGGTGTTCCAGTTTGCGGTCGAGGGCGGCAGGATCGAGTCGATCGACCTCATCGCCGATCCGGAACGAATTGCCGCAATGGACATCGAAATCATCAAGGCGCCGCGCAATCGCCGCCCGGCGACAGGTTCGCAGCCGGGATGACGAGAGCGCGACGTCGATCCGCTGCCTACCCGATGCGGCGGCCCGCGAGCAGGTTGTAGATGAGAATCGCCAGGGCGACGATGAGAAGCAGGTGGATCGCGTTGCCGGCGATGTCGATGACCAACCCGATCAACCAGAACACGAGCACGACCGCCAGGATCGCCCAGAGTATCAAGACCATGTCAGCGTTTCTCCCCGCGCGTTGTCTTGCCGGCAGGAACGTGCCGACCATTCGGCCGATGGTACGCCTGAATCCTCGATTCGTCACCCACTGGCGATGAAAGATCAGGGCAATTGCATATCAGGCGAGGGTGAGGAGGTAGCGGAGATAGTCGGTATCCCAGCCGGCCTTTTTGCGGGAGGCGGCCACGCCGGTCTTCCGGGTGGGATCATGCTGGATCAGCGCCAGGGCCAGTTTGCGGACGACGGTCAGGTTCTCCTGCGCCGCGCCCATCCGGACCCGGCTCTCATCCTCCCGGAAGCCCATGTCCAGCACCCAGTGCAGCCCGTTCTCCACCTCCCAATGGCTGCGCACCGCCCGGCCGATGTCGTGCGCATTGCCCGGCAGGCTGCTGAGGTAATACCGGACCGCGGTGGTCGGCGCTTGCCCCGTCACCTGCCGGGTGGCCGTCACCCGGGCGATGCTGCGGAGTCCGGACCAGCGCCCGTCCGGATCGAGCCAGGTGATCACCGCCGGGTCGCTGATCGTCTCGCAGACGCGCCACTCCATCCGGCCATGGTTTTTCTCCACCGTCGCCGCCCGGGCGTCCGGGCCCGCCATGATCGCGAAGCTGTCCTGGACTAGCTCAAACATCTCCTCCTGATTCGCCTTCAGGGCCAGTACGTAGTCCCCCTGCCCAGCCACGATCTGGGCGGCGAGGTTGGTCTGACAGCCGATCGCATCGATCGTGACGATCTGTCCGGTCAGGGCGAATTGGCGCAGCAGCCCGGGTAAGGTCGTGATTTCATTGTCCTTGCTGGCCATTGCCTGCTGGGCCAGCACCAGGCGCTGCGCCGTGGCCCACGCCGAGAGCACATGCAACGGCGCCTGGGCGGTGCGTCGATCGCCGGAGCGGCGAACGGTCTTGCCATCCAGGGCGACGACGGGCCGGTGCCCAGCGGTCGCCTCGGCCGGTGCGACCGCCACCATCGCCTGCACCAACCGCAGGAAGCCCTGCTGGAACTGGTCCGGATCGAGCCGGGCGAAGACCCGCCCAAAGGTGTCGTGGGAGGGGATGCCGTTCGGCAAGACCAGCCAGTCCGCCAACCAGTCGCGTTTGGCGTGGCCCCAGTGCGCGATATCGACAAAGGTGTCAGCCCCACCCAGGACGGCGCAGACGGCAATCGTGAGGATGTCGAGCAAATCGTGGCGGCGAGCGCGGCGGACGCGGGGATCGACGAGGTCGACGAAGCAGTCGGCAATCCGGGTGGCGGGGTGTGCAGGCATGGCGGGACTCCAGCGGGTGCGCACAACAGAACGTCACCGCCATCCTCGGTGTGTCACCGAGTATCTCCTGTCCCGCCGCGCGTCTCCACCTCACCTCATCGACATGCAATTGCCCTG
>JBGTNF010000534.1:0-7536 GCA_041743205.1 Thermomicrobiales bacterium
CCATGCACGTTCTGCCAGTAGAGCGTCATCGAGAAGGCGATGCCGGAGATGAAGAACGAAATCGCGAACGAGTCGAGGTTGGCCCCGGTGAACGTGCTCGACTTGAAGAACCGAAGCGGCACCATCGGCCGTTCGGTCCGCTGTTCGACGAAAATGAAAGCCGCGAACAGGAACGCCGAGAGCACGAATCCGGTCACGATCAGTGAGTCGCCCCAGCCGCGCTCGCCGGCTTCGATCAATGACCACGTCAGCGACGCGATTGCAGCGGTCACCAGCACGGTGCCGGGAATGTCCGTGGCCGCGTCGCCCGATTCGTCACGGGACTCGCGGACGACCGCCGAGGTGATCAGGAAGGCGACGATCCCGATCGGCACGTTGATCAAGAAGATCCACTGCCAGGCGAGGTATTCGACGATCACGCCGCCGACGATCGGCCCGAAGGCGAGACCGGAAAAGGACACAGCCGTCCAGATGCCCAGGGCCTTGCCTCGTTCCTCCGGCGGGAACACCGACGAAATCAGGGAAAGCGAAAGCGGCATGATGAACGCCGCGCCGAACCCCTGCACCGCTCGCGCCACGATCAACCATTCGGTGTTCTGGACGAGCGCCGCCAGCGCCGAGGTCACGGTGAAGATCGTGACGCCGATCAGGAAGAACCGTTTGCGCCCGAAGCGGTCGCCCAGCCCACCCGCCGTAATCTGCAGGGCCGCGAACACCAGCGTATAGGCCGAGACGATCCATTGGAGCTGGGTCGTGGACGGTGAGAAGTCTTCGGAGATGGTGGGCAACGCGACGTTGACCACCAGGTTGTCGAGAATTGCCATGAAGAGCGCGAAACACGAGGCGACAAGCACCCACCACTTCGCATTGCCGTCATTGACTCGTCCGGCGAGCCAACCCCCTGTCGCCATCGAAAACTGCTCCCACACTGATTATGCGGCCAACGGCCGCCGACGCTTCTAGGCTAGAATCGAACCACGATGGATTCATCCGCCATCTGGCCCGTCGCGGCCTGCCCGCCTGGACAGGTGTACAGACGCGTCACGGGGTGATGGCCGGGATGCCTGGATCGGCGTTGCGTAGCGCGCCGGCCACCCCGCCGACATGCATCGTATCGTGAATCGTTCATCGTTTTCTTCTCGAATCCTGCGCATCGTTCGCGCCGGCGCCCTGGGAGTCCACCACCAATGCGGGTCATTTCAGGATCGGCGCGCGGCCGCACGCTGAAGGGTCCGCCGTCGTCCGCCACGCGGCCGATGGCGGACAAGATAAAAGGCGCCCTGTTCAACAGCCTCGCCTCGCTCGGCGTCGAGCCGGAGGTCGTGCTCGATCTTTACGCAGGCACCGGCAGCATCGGCATCGAAGCCCTGTCACGAGGCGCCGCGCGCGGCGACTTCGTGGACAAGGGTCGGGAGCAGTGCGCGGTGATTCGGGACAACCTGGCCTCGACCGGCTTCGGCGCCGTGGGCACGGTTCACCAGACGCCGGTCCGCTCGTACATCGCGGGGGCCAGGGCGACCTACGACTTCGTGATCGTGGACCCGCCGTACGCCGATCCGGACATCGTCGTAACCATGGAACTGCTGGCCGCTGCATCGCTGGTGCACTCCGCAACGATCGTCGTCATCGGACACTGGCCGCGCCTGGACTTGCCCGATCGCATCGGGCGCCTGGCCCGCCTGCGCAACCGGTGTCACGGCGACAGTTGCTTCTCGGTGTACGAAGCCGACGAAGCCGACGAAGAAGATGCCGAACCTGTCGCTGGCGACAACCTGCAGCCAGCTGATCCGAGCGACGCAAAGGAAGAGGCATGACGCTCGCCATCTACCCCGGCAGTTTCGACCCGATCACCAACGGCCACCTCGATGTGGCCCTGCGCGCGGCGCGGCTGTTCGACCGGTTGATCCTGGCCGTCTACAGTGGCGCCGAGAAACCGAATCAGCTCTTCCCGATCGAACAGCGGATCGAGCTCGCCCGCGGCGCCATTGCGGCGTCCGGCGACGCCGCGGCGAGCCGGATCGAGATCGCCTCCTTCTCCGGGTTGACCGTAAACTACGCCCGGCAGATGGGCGCCCACACCATCGTCCGCGGTCTCCGCGCCGTGTCGGATTTCGAGTACGAGTTCAAGTACGCCCACATGAACGAGCATCTGGCCCCCGAAATCGAGGTCGTCTGCCTGATGACCTCGTCCCGCCTCTCGTTCGTCAGCTCCAGCTTCATTCGCGAAGTGGCAGGACTCGGCGGGGATGTGCACGGCCTGGTGCCGGCCAATGTCGAAGCCGCGATCTCGGCCCAGGCCGGGCGCGTGGTCAGCCGTTAGTCCCGCCCCGCGCTGGGAAGCACCGGGATTTGCACGCGTCGTCTATTCTTTCCTTCACATTGGGGAAGGCGCACGGGACACCGGCAGTCACAGGGGATGGACACATGACTCAACGCGGCGCGCCACCAGCGCAACAAGACGGAACCGCCGATATTCTCTACCTGGTCGACCAGTTGGAAGAGCTGGTCGGCATCGGCAAGCGGGTTCCGTTCAGCGGCCGCGTCATGGTCGAGGAGGGCGAATTCGTGGCCCTCGTCGACCAGCTCCGGGTGGCGGTGCCGAACGAGATCAAGCAGGCCCAACGCGTGATCCGTGACCGCGAGCGAATCATCGGCGACGCCCAGGACGAAGGGGCCAGAATCGTGCAGCTGGCCCGCGACCGGGCCGAGACGATGGTCTCCCAGCACGGCATCGTGGCCGAGGCCCGCCAGCGCAGCGAGGAAATCCTGCGCGCCGCGGAAGAGGAGCGGCAGCGGGCGCGCGGCGAGATCGACGTCTTCGTGATGGAACAGCTCCAGCTCGTCGAGGACGCCGTGCGACGCGGGATGGCGGTGATAGAAGACGCGGTCGAGCACACGATCGACACCATTGGCGGGGCCCGCGACGCCGTCGGCGCCTGAAATGAATGGCCTGATCGATCAAGCATGGAAGAGTTTTGAATACTCCAGAACTCATCCATGCCTGATTAATCCAGCATGTCCCGTATTGTGGTTTGGGGATTTAAACTCGTATCGAACCTCGTCTCTGAAAGTGGTAACGGTTGGATTGAATCCATCCCGGAAAGAGTTCCCACAGGAGAATGCCTTTCTACGGTTTCCAAAGGCAGAGGTGTTGTATCCGGACATTTTATCGGGTGTTGGCCGCTCAACCTATGCCGAGGCATTGAGCGAATACTTCCTCATCGCTCCATATCGGAGCTGGTTCGGCTGGTTCAACGAGATCTTGGTGGGGATGGGTGCGAGCTACTACCCTGGTTCCGGCAATATCGCACTCCATACCGACCTCTGTTCCCCACTCGCTACAGATCCAACGTGGAGTCGTCTGGGACACCACCAAATATTCTTCGAGAATCAAGGCATACCACAATGGCATCAGCTGATCGATGAACTTGCTCCTGATATCCTCATTTTCTCTATCGCGAGAAGGTACATGGAACTGGTCAAGTTCATTAATCCGTCAAACTGGCGCGTACTCCATACTGTGCCACGGACTGATCCCCTCAAGCGTCCTTATAACGTGTATGTACAGCAGCCAATGGACATGCCTCTCATTATCTTCGGACAAGCCGCCCAGCAGCCATTCGCAACGCTGAACAAACTGTCTCGCCAAGGCATAGGGAATGCGATATCGACTCACCTGGCAAAGAGCACTGATAGATGACAGGTCATCATCACCGTCATTTCTCGCCATCGCACAAAGCTGTAAAAACCACTACTCGGCGGCAGACCGCCATTGGCCCAAGACGAAATTGGCATACTCGTGGGGTTTGACGGCTACCGGACGACTGCTTATACTTAGCGGGTTACGCCGGGTTTTGCCCGGCGTCTTCGTGCGCATATCCACGCATTGGCAACGATGCCCGTGGGCGGCGCAAGTGGTGGAAACATGGCAACCGAAGAAGGTCGCACGATCGACCTGCTGGGCGACACGCGATTGAACGTCGCCTCGTTGCTCATGGAACCAGTCGGCGCGACGCGAGACGTGCGCATCGAGCTGGATCGTTTGCCGCTCGATGCGGACTTGACGGGTCGCGATATCGAAGCCGAGGCGCGGCTGACCCGGATCAAGGACGCCGTGCTCGTCGACGCCAGGGTGGCGGGGTGGGTGCCGCTCGAATGTGCGACCTGTCTCGCGGCGTATGACCAACCGATCGCCGAATCGTTTTCCGAAGCGTTCCGGCAACTGGTGGACGTGAGGACTGGCGCGGATTTGCCAAACTCCCTGGAAACGACGGACGAAAACGCCGACGACGAACCGGGGTTCACGATCGACGATAATCACGGTCTCGATCTTGGCGAAGCGTTGCGGCAGTGGGTCGTCCTGGCGATTCCGATCAAACCGAGTTGCGGACCGGATTGTCCCGGCCCACTCCTGCATTCGACGGACAACGGGGAAGACGTCGATAACCGTTTCGCCAGCCTGGCCAGTTTGCTGGATGGCGACGAACGGGGATCGACCTAGGGTTCGCTCCGGGTTGCCGGAACGATCGATCAGAACGACGCACACGGCGGCCGAAGGCGTGGAAATGCCGACCGGCCTGGGCATCGAGGAGCATTACGTCATGGGCGCACTTCCGAAACAACGCATCAGCCGCGCGCGACAGGGCAACCGCCGCCGCCATCACTTCATCCCGGCGCTGCAACTGGTGCCGTGCGAAAATTGCCGGGCCACGAAACGCCCGCACCATGTGTGCCCGACCTGTGGCACCTATCGGGGCCGCCAGGTGATCGAGATTGAGGACACCCGACGCGCCTCCGACACGTAGGCATCCGGGTTCATCGAAATGGTCAGGAACAGAAACGGCGGGAACGTACCTATACGTCCCGCCGCTTTTCCATACCCGCAAGGGTCGCAAGAGCCGGCAGACTTTGCCAGGCCCGGTCGTGGCGGTTTCGAGATCTCTCTGGCAGACTGAACCATCGCATTCGCCGCGCCGCTGCCGGCGTCCGGATCACCACAGAGGACGAGGGATGCCATACGCTGCCGTGACCGGTTGGGGCAAAGCGGTTCCGGAACGGGTGTTGACCAATCACGATCTCGAATCGATGGTCAACACCACGGACGAGTGGATCATGTCCCGCACCGGCATCCGCGAGCGCCACATCGTGGGCCAGAACGACTCCACGACCTCGCTCGCCGCCGCTGCCGGGCGCGAAGCGCTGGCCCGGGCGGGCCGCACCGCCAGCGACATCGACTTGATCGTGGTCGGCACCGCCACCCCCGATGACTTCCTCGTTTCCCAGGCCTGCCTCGTCCAGGCGGAACTCGGCGGCAACGCCGGGGCATTCGATGTTGGCGCCGCCTGCGCCGGGTTCGTCACCGCCTTTTCCGTCGGCAGCCAGTTCATCAACGCCGGCGTCTACAAGCGAGCGCTGGTGATCGGCGTCGACACGCTCACACGTTATGTCGATTACACGGACCGGAGCACCTGCGTGCTCTTTGGCGATGGCGCGGGCGCCGTCGTGATCGAGGCGACCGAGGAACCCCGGGGCCTGCTTTCGACCGTACTCGGAGCCGACGGCGCCGGGCACAAGCACCTGTACGTTCCCGGCTGGGGCGGACTGGTGCCGGAATCCGCTGACCTCTTCCCGGAGTACCGACCCTACCTCCAGATGAACGGCAAGGAAGTCTTCCGCTTCGCCGTCCAGGTGATGGGCGACGCGGCGGTCGAAGCGGTCGAGAAAGTCGGGCTCACCTTCGACGACATTGCCATGCTGATTCCGCACCAAGCCAACCTCCGCATCATCGACGCCGCCGCCCGCCGGCTGGATTTGCCACGCGAGCGAGTCTGGGTCAATCTCGATCGTTACGGCAACACCTCTGCGGCATCGGTGCCGATCGCGCTCTGCGAAGCTGCTGAAGCCGGCGCGCTGGAAGAGGGCATGAACGTGGTGCTCGTCGCGTTCGGGGCTGGCTTGGCCTGGGCGGCGGGCGTCGTTCGCTGGGGCACGGCGGGGGTGGCTCCATCGACCAGTTGACCTGGTAGGGGATATCCAGCGGGGCCGCCCTTGTGGCCTCCCGTTGGTTTGGCGACCCGAAAGTCGCGTTAGGGGCGGGAGGCCACAAGGGCCTCCCCTACGAACATACGGCAGCAGGGAGCACACACGATGACCGAAGCGCCACCTCGCAACGTCGCGATCGTCACCGGCGGCACGCGCGGCATTGGCCGCGCGATTTCCGCCCGGCTCGCCCGTGACGGGTGGGACCTGCTCGCGACCTACCACAGCGACAACGACGCGGCGGTCACCGCCCAGCAACAGCTACGCGAGTTCGGCGGCCGCGTGGAAATCCTCGCCGCCGACATCTCGACCCCGGACGGCGCCGGCCAAACAATCGAAACCGCGATCCAGGCCTTCGGCAAGATCGACGCCCTCGTCAACAACGCCGGCATCACCCGCGACACGCTCATCATGCGGATGAGCGAGGACGACTGGGACGCGGTGCTTTCCACCAACCTGAAGGGCGCGTTCCTGACCAGCAAGGCGGTGATCCGCCCGATGTTGCGCCAGCGGTCGGGCCGGATCGTCAACCTCACCTCCGTTGTCGGCCTCGTCGGCAACGCGGGGCAGGCCAACTACGCGGCCGCCAAAGCCGGGTTGGTGGGGCTGACCAAATCGCTCGCCAAGGAAGTCGGGTCGCGCGGGATCACCGTCAACGCCGTAGCCCCCGGCTTCATCGAGACGCGTTTGACGGACGTGTTGTCGGCCGAGGTCAAGGACGGGCTGCTCAAGCAGACCCCGCTCGGGCGGTTCGGCTCGCCGGACGACGTGGCCGGGGCCGTCGCCTTCCTGCTCTCGCCCGATTCGGCGTTCATCACCGGGCACGTGCTCTCGGTCGACGGCGGCCTGTTCATGGCGTAGTGGCCAACTCGCCGAAACACGGGCCGACAAGCAGGTCGGCCCGTCGCAACCGATGCGCGAAGCGGTGGCCGGCACAAGACCGGCCAGTACGACACGGCGGCCCTCCTTACGTCCGCCGCCCGCGATTCCGGCGCTGGTACCATTGCACCCGTAGACGGTGACGCTGTCCGCTGGAGGCCCGTGTGTTCCGCAAGATCCTGATCGCCAATCGAGGTGAAATCGCCCTGCGCATCCTCCGGGCCTGCCGGGACCTCGCGATTCCCGCCGTCGTTGCCTACAGCGATGTCGACCGCGACTCGCTGCCGGTTCGCCTCGCCGACGAGGCCGTGTGCATCGGTCCCGCCGCGGCTGCGCGGTCGTACAACAACATTCCCGCCGTGATCAGCGCCGCCGTCATCACCGGCTGCGACGCCATCCATCCCGGCTACGGCTTCCTCGCCGAAAACGCGTATCTTGCTGAAATCTGCCAGCAAGTCGGCCTCACCTTCATCGGTCCCTCCGCCAAGGTCATTGAGAACATGGGCAACAAGGCCGAGGCGCGCCGCGTGATGCGCGAGGCGGGCGTCCCGATGCTGCCGGGCACGCAGGGCACGATCGCCACCCTGGCCGAAGCGCGCGATTTCGCCCGCCAGATCG
>JBGTNF010000535.1:0-3595 GCA_041743205.1 Thermomicrobiales bacterium
CAAACTCAATCCGACCCTCGTGCACGTCGTGGTATCGCCGTTCGGCATCGATGGTCCAGCCGCCGAACGGGTCGCGAACGACTGGCCAACCGACGCCCGGCCCGAGGTGCGCTGGCCCGACTTGTCGCTCTGCACCGATAACGCCGCAATGGTCGCCGGGCTCGGCTTCATCGAATACGAACGGGGCGTCCGCGGCGGGCTCGACGCCGACGCCTATCCCCGCTGGCCGATTGGATCATCGCGACTTGCCGAAACGTGACTCCTGAAATGAACAGCAAGGAACCCTGGTGACGGACATCGAACGAGACCTGTACGACAACACGCTGGACAGGGGACTGGCCCTGGCGACCGATCTGGTGGTGGAGGCGGGCGCGATCCTGCGGGACCGGCTCCAGGACGAGCGGCAGGTCACCCACAAGGGCCTGGTCGACCTGGTGACCGATGTCGATCAGGCGTCCGAACTCCTGATCTGGGAAGGGTTGAAAGCCGTCTTTCCCAACCATCGCATGACCGGCGAGGAAGGCTCCGTTGGGTCTGCGGCGTCAATGGACGAGCAGCCCTTCGGCTGGGTCTTCGACCCGCTCGACGGCACCACCAACTACGCCCACCGCTACCCGCACTTCGCGGTCTCGATCTGCCTGGAGTACAACGGCGAACCAGTGGTGGGCACCGTCTACGACCCGATGCGAGACGAACTCTTCGCCGCGCGCCAGGGCCACGGCGCCACGCTCAACGGCGTGGCAATTTCGGTGTCCTCCACCGATTCGCTGCAGCGGTCGCTCCTGGCGAGCGGCTTCTCCTACGATCTTGGGGACCGAGCCGGGCAGATGGTGATGTGGGAGCACTTCAACAACGCCGCGCGTGGCGTGCGGAGAGACGGCGCGGCCGCCCTCGATCTCTGCTGGGTCGCCAACGGGCGGCTCGACGGCTATTGGGAGCGCCCGGTGCAGGCGTGGGACATGGGGGCCGGCGTGATCATCGTCCGCGAGGCGGGGGGCGTCGTCTCGGCGCTCGACCACGACGGGTTCGACTTGTACACGCCGGAAGCGCTGGCCGCCAACCCCGCCATCCACCGCCAGATGCGCGCGGCGCTGGATGTATTGCTCATAAGCACATCAGCCACCTAGGCACTTCTGGCCTGACCGGGCAGTGTATGATGATTCCCATTGCGAATCGCCACCCATCACCCCTGGACGTGTCCGCACGCCGGGAAGGAGGCAAGCGTCGATGAAATTGATCCTCGCGGTCGTTCAGGATGAAGATACCGACGCCCTGACCGAGTCGCTGGTGGGGGCCGGCTACCGGTTCACGAAAATCAGCACGACCGGGTCGTTCCTGCGGACCGGCAACACGAGCCTGATGATCGGCGTCGAGGACGCCGGGACCCAGGGCGTGCTCGACATCCTGCAGCGCACCTGCCGCCGACGGACGCAGATCGCGGTGCCGTATTCGCCGGCGCTGGAACCGGGCCTGCTCTACATGCCGGAGAACTTCGAGGTCGAGGTTGGCGGGGCTGTCGTCTTCGTCGCCAACGTCGCCCGCTTCGAGCGGATTTAGCGTGTTTCAACGCATCTTCCAGAGTCCGATTTCCCTAAAGAAGTCATTCCGAGCTTGCGAGGAATCTATGTGCGAAGCACCCGACGGCGCAGCGAAGCGATAGCCGGCGCCTGGTCTCGCGGGATACGGTTGCGCTTCGATCGAACCGCTTTGCGTAAGATTTGTGGCGGGCGCTCGATGTGGTGGCGTAGATGCAGGCAGGCAGCCTGAAAGTCGGCCTTCGGCAGATGCGCTTCCCGCAGGGATATCGCTTCGCTGCCTCGTTCCTCGGAATGACGGTTTGTGAGATGTCAGGACATGAAAGCCTGGAGCTCTGCCTTGAGGTTGCAGTTCCGTCTATCTGATCCGGTGGCCTCTCCGGCCATCGCGGTGGCGTGGTACAAGGGTGCGTGAGGGCGCATTCCCTCGATCCCTGTCCGCGCCGAAACCACCAAGGATTTCCCGTGACGGTTACAACATCCAACTGGACCAACCGCGTTTCGCGTGACGCCATCGTCGACGTCTCGAAGCAGCTCGTCTCGATCCCCAGCGTCAGCGGCGACGAGCTGGCGGTGATGACCTTCGTCCAGCAGTGGCTGGACGAGCGTGGCATCGGCTACGTCGTCACCGCCAACGATCCGGCCCGGCCCAACGTCATCGCCACGGTCGGCGACCCGGCCAGCGGTCCAGTCATCGCCATGAACGGCCACCTCGATACGGTGCCGGTCTCCGACGCCTCATCGTGGCGCACCGACCCGTTCGAGGGTGTGGTCAACGACGAGGGAACGCGCATTTACGGGCGTGGCGCCTCGGACATGAAGAGCTCGGTCGGCGTGATGATGACCATGCTGGAGCTGTTCAAGGATGCCGAACTGACCGGCGCGTTGCAGGCCCACATCGTCTCCGACGAGGAAATCGGGGCTCGTTTCGGAACGCTCCACGTGCTGGACGAGATCGAGGTGGGTCACCTGCCGCGCCCGGATTACGTCTTCATCGGCGAGGGCAGCGAGCTCAAGGTTCGCAACGCCGAGCGCGGCGGCCTGGCGATCAACGTTACCTTCCTCGGCAAGGCGTCGCACACGGCCGCTGCCCGGGTCAGCGGGATCAACGCGATCGCCAAGGCCGCCAAGGGAGTCCTCGCGCTGGAGGAGCACCTGGAGCAGTTCCACCCCGCGGTCGGGCATCCTGTCATCAGCATCAACATGATCGAGGGCGGCGTGGCTCACAACGTGGTGCCGGGCTCCTGCACGATCTCGATCGACCGCCGCCTGATTCCGGGCGAGACAAAGGAGAGCGTGGTCGCCGACATCGTGGCGAAATTCGACGCGATCGCGGCCGAGGACGCCGACTTCCGCTACGAGCTGGACGTCGATCCCGATGGTTCCTACATCGCCGCCAACATCACGCCGGAGGATTCGCCGCTGGTCCAGGCCTTCCAGGAAAGCGTCCGCCGCGTTCTGGGTCGGGAACCGGAGTTCTTCGTGCAGTGGGCCGGCATGACCGACGGCCGCTTCTACCGGCAGCACGGGATCGACACGGTGGGGATGGGTCCGCGCGGCGAGGGCGCCCACGGCGCCAACGAATCGATCCGTATCGAGGACCTCGTGCTCGAAGGCAAGATTTACGCCGACACCATCGCCCACCTGCTCAAGGCGAAGTAGGACCGCCACACCACTCGGCTAAATGCCCGCGGGATATCCCCTACCGATACCGAGATGGCGTCATGAATGATCCGGGCTCGGCGCCAGGCAAGCCGACTCACCCGGCCAGCACGCGCATCAGCTCCGTCCGCTCGGCATCCACGTCGCTGACCGGCACGTGCGACACCAGCACCTCGCCGACGCCCTCGGCCACGATCGCTTCGAGGCGCGCCCGAACCTGGTCCGGTGTCCCCGACACCGCGAGGCTGTCGATCGCTTCCGGCGATGTGCGATTGTCGGAGCCGACCGGGAAACCCGCCGCGGCGAACATGTTGGCGTAGAACGGCAGGGCGCCGTAGCCGCCGAACTCCCTGGTGGTTGCCTCCAACGCAGCCGCCCGGTCCTTCGTCAGGGCCAAC
>JBGTNF010000536.1:0-2557 GCA_041743205.1 Thermomicrobiales bacterium
CGAGGGCGGCGTACGTGCCGGCGCCCGGGCCATCCGTGCCGGCGCCTGGGCCGGAACCGGTGTCCGGCATGCCGTCGACGATCAGTGGCGTGGCCGCGGCGAGCACTTCTTCCGGCGTGAGGGCCGGCTCGAACGCATCCGGGAACGGCGAGACGCCGTTGAGGACGTTGAGGTAGGAGGCGTGGCGGGCTTCGACGCCGTGGATCGTCAGCGCCGCGGTCAGCAGCTCATCGCTGTCGATCAGGAACTGGGCGGCCCCGGTGTAGGCGCCGGTGCCGAGATTCTCGAGCACGCCAGCGGTGGCGATGTAGCTATCGACATCGGTGACGCCGAAGTTGTACATCGCTTCCGTGACCGGCGTGCCGCCGAGCGACTCGATGACGGAGATGAGCACGGTCACGTGCTCGGCCTCATGCGCCTCGATGCTTTGCAGCCGGCCCGGGACGTTGGCGCCGAAGCCGGCCATCTCGATGTCCATCGCCGAGAACTCGTCGTTGTAGGTCCGGTAAAAGGTAGCTTCCAGGTGCTCCAGGGTCAGCGCGTAGTTGAGGACATCCACTTCGCTGTCGAATGTTTGGGCCATGGCGGACTGGAAACCGAAGACCGAAGGGCCAGCGAGGGTGAGGGCCGCGGCGCCGCCCGTCATGACGGTCATCCGCAGGGCGGTGCGGCGGGACGCCCGGTGTGCCTGGGCCTGGGCAAGGGCGTTGGTGAGACTCTCGTGATACACGTTCGTGGTCGAGCGAGACATATCGAAGCTCCTTCTGGTTGGGGTGGGATCGACGTAGCCTGAACCGGCCTACTGCACGATGAACGGTCCGGCGATCGCGAGCACCTCATCCCGGGAGAGAGGCGTTTCGAAGGCGGACGGGAATGGATCTTCGTCGTTGAGCAGGTTCAGGTAGGAGGCGTGGCGGGCCTCCACGGCGACGATCGAACCGGCGGCGTTCAGGAGGTCGACGTTCTCGATGGAGGCGGCCGCTCCGTCATACGCGGAGACGCCGGTGTTCTCGAGGGCGGCGGCCACGGCCAGGAAGCCGGCCGCGTTCTGGTAGCCGAAGTCGTAGGTGGCTTCCTCGACCGGCGTGCCTCCGAGGCTCTCGATCGTGGAGATCAGCGCGTCGACGTGGGCACCCTCGTGATCGCGGATGTCCGTCAGGTTGTCGTAGACATCGTCCCAGAAGTTCTCGGCCGTGAAGCCGGCGACGCCATCCCGGTAGAAGGCGTATTCCAGGTGCTCGAGCGTCAGGGCGTAGTTGAGGACGTCGATGTCGTCCGTGAAATCCTGCGCCGCGGCGAGGCGGGCGAAGGCGGGGGACGCCAGGGCAGCCATCGCGAAGGCGCCGCCCACGGCGAGCTTCGACCCGTTGCCAAGCATGGTCCGGCGGCTCACCTTGAGCTCGCGTTCTTCCGCTATGGCGTTCATGAACAACGTGTGCAATGCCGGCATGGGTGTTCTCCCTCTCCCGGAAAACCCAAGGTAACCCCAGGCAACCCCATGATTGCCCACTCGATCGCCTCACTTTCCCGCGTACTGACCGATAGAACGCGATTCCCCAGCCCTTGGATCACTGCGAACGGTCGATGTTTCGGCCCTGGCCCTCCGGAGGGTCAGAGGCGATGATCCGCCGCGCGCCGGGCGGCGTAGAAGCGATCACGGCCAACGCCTGGATGCCAGGCGTCAATCAAGCGAAACAGGAGATGTGGCAATGACGAATGCGGCTTTACGTTGGTCCATAACCGCGCTCATTGGGGCGTCCCTGTTTGCCGGGTTTGGAACGGGCGCGGTGGCCCAGGAGCTGGTGGAGGCTCCCCATCCATCCCATATTCACCGCGGGACGTGCGCCGATCTCGATCCCGACGTGGCCTATCCCCTCTCCGACATCGCGCCGGTGGCGCCGGATGCGGTCCCTGGCGCCGTAGAGGTTGGGGTGAGTTCGGCCGCCATATCGCTGGACGACCTGCTGGCCGAGCCGCACGCGATCAACGTCCACGAAAGCTCGGACAACGCCGGCAGCTACATCGCCTGCGGCGACATCACCGGCAGCGTGGCGGATGGCACGCTGGTCATCGGGCTCGGCGAGCAGAATGGCTCCGGCTACTCCGGGGTGGCGGCGATTTCCAGCGGCAACAGTGAGACGTCGGTCGATGTGCTCGCGTTCCTGGGCTTCGGGCTCTCGGGCGGAGCCGCAACGGCCGACGCCTCCCCGGTGGCCGCGGAACCCGTGGCGGCGACGGAAACGGCGGTCTCGGTCCTCGACTACGCCTTCGATGCCCCAATGGTCGAGATCCCGGTCGGAACCACCGTCACCTGGAGCAACGACGGCGGCGTAATCCACACCACGACCGCGGCGGACGGTTCGTGGGATTCGGGCATCCTGAGCAGCGGCGATTCGTTCAGCTACACCTTCGAGGAAGCCGGCACCTTCGAGTACGTTTGCACCCTGCACCCGACGATGATCGGCACGATCGTCGTCACCGAGCCGTAACCCAACCAAGGAAACGAGGCGACCCGATCGGAATCGGCCGAGAGGGTCGCCTCGTTTCCGGATCCGTG
>JBGTNF010000537.1:0-14782 GCA_041743205.1 Thermomicrobiales bacterium
TCTCGGCGCCCGGGTCGCTGCGGCGAGAGATTCCTCGACTGCCCCTTCGCTGGCGCTCAGGGTCCGCTCGGAATGACGTACCTAGCGGCACGCCATCGGTTCATCCGGATTTGGCATTACCCGAAGTTGGTTTCATCACCACGCCGACTCGACGACCGCGGATCGTGATCGTCGGCGCCGGGATCTCCGGCTTGATGCTGGCCAACCTTCTCCGGGACGTGCCAGCCGACGTGGTGGTGCTCGACCAGGCGATGTCGCCGGCCCGCAACGGCGCCTTCGCCGGCATCGTCAGCGCCTCCGATTTCCATGCGGTTGGTCTGTCGCCCGACATCGATTTCCCGTTGCCGATCTCGCGAATTGCGCGTATCGGCGTAGGGGACAGCGCCCTGGCTACAAATGAGGCGCCGAACGGCTGGTTCGCCGTTGAGCATGGCCGCCTGCTCCTGGCGCTCAGAACCTTCGCCGAAGCGAAAGGTGTCCTCGTCGTCCCGGACGCCACCGTCTCCGGATTCCTCTGGAGCGATGGAGCCGTGTCGGGCGTGCATTGTGCCGACGGCGCGTCGTATCCGGCTGACCTCGTGGTGCTGGGCGATGAGGCAAGTCCACGTCTCGCGGAAGCACTTGGCCTTCGCCCCGATTGGCCTCCGACCGAGCTGACGCACATCGGCAAGCGGCGTTACGCCGCGAATCTGGAGTGCGTTCGGGAGCGGCTTGGCGTCGATGGAACCGGGTACGAAATCCTGTCGACCACGCAGTCCGCGTCGTGGGAGTCACCCGGCTGGGGACTCGTCATGCCCGGCGTCGATTCGATCACCGTCGTCGTCGCGATGTCGCTGGAAGAGGCGATGACCAGCGCCCGGCATATCAGCGAGTATCTCGACGAGATCGAAGGGTTGCCGGCTGTCCGGGACTGCATTGCGGGGCTCTCGCTCGACGGGTACGTGACCGAGGTCGTGCCCACCGGCGGCTTCGATGCTCGGCATCGGTTCCACGCCGACGGCGTCATGGTCGTCGGGGATTTGGTCGGATTGACACACCCGTTGAACCGGGACGGGCTGTCATCGAATCTCGATGTGTGTGCCGCCGCCGCCCGGACGATCGAACGCGCCGTTGTGACCGGCGACTTCGGGAGCGGATCGCTCCGGCGCTACGGGGAAGCGATTGCTGACGACGTGGCCGCGCCCGTGGACGCTGCCCGGAGATTGGACAAGCGGCTCCGGACGCAACCGGCCTGGACGTGGGCATCGAAGCCGGAACTTTTCGGGCCGGCCGAGGGGGTGACGGTAGCGCCGAAGTCTGCGACCCTAGCGGGCGTAAACGATTCCGGCATCCTGCGTCGATTGCGCAGCCTGGGCCGGAACTTTGGTCGATGATCCACCGCGTCATGGCGGTGAACAGGAGCACGAACCAATGGCGTCATTGAAACTGCAACACGCGAGCGTCCCGATGACGAGCGGCGGCAACGACCAGGGCCGGCACTTCTACGGCGACACCCTCGGCCTGACCGAGATCACGCCGCCGGAGGTGCTGGGAACCGACCGCTTCGTCTGGTACACGATCGGCGACAGCGGCGACGAGATCCACCTCTACACTGATGATCGCGGGCCGAACTCGCCGGGTCAGCACATCTGCATCCAGGTCGACGATCCCGTGGCCGTGCGCGCCACACTCGAAGCGAACGGCTATCCAACGAACGACACCGACGCGATTCCGAACCGGCCGCGTTTCTTCACGGAGGACCCGTTCGGCAACCGCGTCGAAGTTTCGGCGATACTTGGTCCGTACGCGTAGACCGGTTTCGCGGTCTCGCCAGTTCCCGGACCAGGAGTTCAACGATGGCAGCCGCTGCCCAAAAGATCACCTACACCGCCACGCCCGACCAGATCGAGGCCATGCACTCGTCGTTCGACGAGGCGCTCGCCCGCTTCGAGGGCACGTTCGGGACCGAGTACCCGATGGTCGTCAACGGTGAGGCGAAACAAGGCGCCAGCCTCTTCGATGTCACCTCGCCGTCCGATGCGACGGTCGTGCTCGCCCGGATGCAGACCGGCACGACTGACGATGTGGACGCCGCCGTGGCCGCGGCGCGGGCGGCCTATCCCGGCTGGTCGGCTCGCCCCTGGCAGGACCGGGTGGCGATCATCAACAACGCCGCCGAAACGATCCGCGAGCGCAAGTTCGACCTCGCTGCGATCATGATTCATGAGTGCGGGAAGTCGCGCACCGAAGCCATCGGCGAGGTCGAGGAAGGCGCCGACCTCCTCGACTACTACGCCAAGCAAATGGTGCTGGCCGACGGCTTCACGCTCACCATGGAATCGCTCGACCCGCGAGAGCGGAACGTTTCCGTGCTGCGGCCGTTCGGCGTCTGGGCGGTGCTGGCGCCGTTCAACTTCCCGCACGCCCTGGCGGCGGGACCGATTTCCGGCGCCCTGGTGACCGGCAACACGGTCGTATTCAAGCCGGCCAGCGCCACCGCGCTCTCCGGCTACGCGCTCTATATGGCGTTGATCGACGGGGGCGTGCCGTCCGAGGTGCTGCACTTCGTGACGGGCGGCGGCCGTGAAGTCGGTGAACCGCTGGTCAAACACCCCGATGTCGATGGCGCAGTGTTCACCGGCTCGAAAGAGGTCGGCATGGACCTCTACAACAACTTTGGCGTCAACTTCCCCAAGCCGATCCTGACCGAGATGGGCGGCAAGAACCCCGCGATCGTCACCAAAGCGGCCGATCTCGCCAAGGCGGTCGAAGGCGTCGCCCGGTCCGCCTTTGGTTTTTCCGGCCAGAAGTGCTCGGCCTGTTCCCGTGTTTACGTCGAGCGCCCGGTCTACGATGAATTCATGGAGCGCCTCGTCACTCGCACGAAGGAGCTGGTGATCGGCAACCCGGTCGATCGCCAGGTCTTCGTCGGACCGGTCATCGACGCCGCGGCGGTCGAACGGTTCGAGGAGGCTGTTCGGTTAGCCAAAGGCGGCGCGGTGCGCGTCGGCGGCGGACGGCCCGCCGATCCGGCGCTGGCGAACGGGTCGTTCGTCGAGCCGACGATCGTCGATGGGCTCCCGCTCGACCACGAGTTGTTCCACCGCGAACTCTTCCTGCCGTTTCTGGCGGTCGGCGTCGTCGACTCGCTGGACGAGGCGTTGATAGCGGCGAACGACACCGAATACGGTCTGACCGCCGGCATCTTCACCAAAGACGAAGGCGAGATCGACCGGTTCTTCAACACGATCGAAGCCGGCGTGGTCTACGCCAACCGGAGCGGCGGGGCCACGACGGGCGCCTGGCCGGAGTGCCAGCCGTTCTGCGGCTGGAAGGGCAGCGGCTCGTCCGGCAAGGGCGCGCTCGGGCCGTACTACGTGATGCAGTTCCTGCGTGAACAATCGCGCACGGTCGTCGACGATGCTCCTGCCACCGGCACGGTGCCTGTCCAAAAGGCCGGCGAATAGTCCAGCATCCCGCAACTTGTAGGGGCGGACACCCCTGGATCGCGGTTGGCTAGATCCGGTGTGCGACCGGGGGTACCGCCCCTACGATGTCGTGACAAATGCATCGGGAGTTGTCGCGTAGGGGCGGTAATGCCATCGACTGCGAACCGGATGTGGCCCGCTCGGATCCGGTCGATGGTGTGTCCGCCCTTGGTTACCGGGACACAGGATTCGCGCTACCGGAGCTCTTCCAGGAATTCGCCGGTGCGGCGCAGGCCCTCGGCGAAGATGTCCGGCCGCTGGCCGATGCCGATCCGCAGGCACCCTTCCAGTCCGAACGCCGAACCTGGCGCCAGCATGACCCGTGCCTCCTTGGCGAGCCGGTCGGCGAGAATCGTGGAATCGACCGGGGCGGTGTAGCGCATCATCGCCAGCAAGGCAGCTCGAGGTTCCGACCACGAGGCGAGATCAGCGTTTTCGGCGAACCAGGTGCGGGCGAAGGCGAGGTTCTCCGCCATGATCGCGGCGTTCCGCGGAAAGATCGCTTCCCGGTGCTCGATCGCGACGCGCGTGACTTCGTCGCTGATTTTCGACGGGCTGAGCGAAATGTAGTCGCGTAGCGCCCAGGCCCGGTTCGCGAGGTCAACGTTGGCGGCGAACCAGCCGATCCGCAATCCCGGCATCCCGAACGGCTTCGACATCGTGCCCACGCTGACCGCCTTCTCGTAGCGATTACGTGCGGGTTCGACCACCGTTTCGCCGCCGGTGTGCTCCAGCCAGCGATAAGCCTCGTCCGAGAGCACCCAGGCGTCCCGTTCCCGCGCCAGGTCGAGCACGCGGTCGAGTTGCGCGCTGTCCAGAATCGCGCCGGTCGGGTTGTGGGGCGTGTTGATCACGATCATCCGCGTGTCGAGTCGGAGCAGCGCCTCCAGCCGGTCGAGATCGTAGGCGAATCCTCCCCCCTCGACCGACACGTCCCAAAGGTCGACCTCGGCGCCGATGGCGCGGGGAACGCTGTGCAATTGCTGGTAGGCCGGCGACACCGTCACCACGTGGTCACCAGGACTCAACAGGGCGTTGAAGACCAGGAAGTTCGCCTCGATCGCGCCGGTCGTCACCAGCACGTCGTCCGGCGTGACATCGGCGTAGGTCGCGGCCAGCGCCGATCGAAGCGCGATGGTGCCGCGCGCCTCCGAGTACGCCTGTGGCATGGACGCGATCGCGGCTTCCAGGTCGCCCGCCGGTCCGGGACCGATCAGCGCGTACAGCTCATTGAGCGACAGGGGCAGGATGCCGCTCTCGCAGATGTCGTAGTCGACATCGAGTTCCCAGCGGGTCATCCAGCGTTCGAGTTCGAAGCGTTCGATCTTCATGTGGGGTCGTTTCTCCAAAGTCGATGTTTCATACGGAAGTCAGGCCAAACCTGGCTCCACACGGGCGCCTGCCGTGTCGCTGCGGCGAGAGAGGTCTCGACAACCTTCATGCTCGAAATAACGTGAGTTCGCGGCACGTCCAGTGATCTTGCTCGGTATCAGTCGAGGTCGAGTCTTCCCAGTTACCTCATGCCGTTCGCGCCGTGCGTTGGCGAGATCGCCACGACCCGGGCGACGTGCGGATGCGAACGCGCGATTCCAGCAGGAGCCCACTCGCCAGGAGCGTTACGATCGCGACGCCGATCCCGGCCCACAGCAGGCGTTCCAGTTCGTATCGGCCGAGCAGCCACGCCACGCCAAACGGGGCGAGGGCGAAGATGGCGGCGATCAGGTTGGCGGCGAGCACCGCTCCGCCAAGCGCAGAGCGGGGAGCGATATCCATGAGGTACCGGTGATTCGCCGGATGTCCGACACTGGCGGCGAGCCCGAGCAGGGCGAACCCGGCGGCGAATCCGCCCATCGCCGCGGTGAGGTCATCGAACCGCTCGGTGTAGAGATTGCTCGTGGCGAGGGTTGGCAACGCGACCGCCCAGGTCAGGAACAGCAGCCGCAGGAAGGTGGCGATCTGGAACGGCACGCGCGGGCTGTGCCCGGCAATCCACCGCGTCCAGCCAAGATGCCCGGCGAGTTGCCCGGCGGCGTAGGCGAGGATCGCCCAGCCAATGTACGCCGTGGTCACTCCCAGTTCCTGAAAACCGAAGACGATCACGAACGGATCGAGCGCCGCCGTGAGCGCCAGCAAGATCCTGAATGATACGAACCGGCGGAACGGGGCGCTGCGAAATGCCTCGCGAAACGATGTCGATGACGGGCGAGGCGCCGGCGTGGTCGTGCGCGCGCCGCCACGGATGCCAAGCATGTACCACGTGGCGCTCGCCAGACTGATGGCCGCCAGCATCAGCAACAGGCCAACCGATCGCTGGAACGACTCGTCCGAGCGAAACACGCTCCAGCAGGCGAGGGCGCCGATCGCGGACGCGATAGCGGCAGCGTACCCGCGCCGGTGGAAGATGGCCGTTCGTTGGCTGGTGGAGGTCCCGCCCAGGATCACGCTGGTTGACGCCGGGGCCGAGACGGCCGCCGCCACCTGATGGATGAGGAAGGCGAGGATCAAAAGGTTTACGATGCGACCCGTCGACAGGTTGTCGATCCGGAACCCAACGAACCCGATGATGAACGCCGCGATCAACCGCGCCACGCCGGCCCCGAGCACGACGGGATAGGATCGGATCATCCAGGAGCCCAGAACCAGCGGCAGGGCCGGAGCAAGCGCCCAACTCACCGCGGCCACGACCGTGAAGGCGGCGATTCGGTAATTGCCGCCACCGAGGAGGAACGCGATTGCCGCCAGGATTATCATCGGTTGCAGCACGATCCCGGCCACGGCCTGGATCGCGGCGTTGAGGACGACGTAGAGCGGAGCCAGCCGGTTCGCGGATCGGGTGATGGGCAGGGTGGATCGTGAGATCAGGAACACATAGCCTCCAGCCAGGATGTGCGTGCGTCGAGAGGGGTGTCGCCGTTCGTCACGACTCGAACGGGCACGGCAATAGACAGTATAGGCTGGCTGGCGTCGTGACTCTGAAAAGTATCAACCGAAGCGGATCAACGCCTGGTTGAGGATGGCTCGCTCGTCGGCGGCAAGCGCCGATCTGGCGTCGTCCAGCGAAACAAGGTCGTATGGCGCTGGGAGATCGTGTCCTGGCGCGAACGACGCCGCCAAGGCTGGCGTTTGGTCCGCATCGAACGTCGACGACGGGCCAGCCCAACCGAACAACTCGCAGGTTGCCGCCAACGGTTGCAACGACCTCATCGTCGCTTTCCAGACGGATTCGCCTGCCGTAAGGTCGACTTGGGGCAGGGTTCCCCGTTGGAGGTAGACGCCGTCACGCGCCGGATCGAACAGGACCAGCCTGACGACGTTGGAGTTCGTCCTCTGTCGTGTCACCTCGGCCCGGATCTTGCCGTAGGTGGCGGGCAGCAGTTCCGGCAGGACCTTGGTTCCACCGACGATCGGCATGAAGTTGGCGTCGCCGATCCAGCGCGGAACGATGTGCTGATGCAGGTGGTCGGCGATGCCGGCCCCGGCCGCCGACCCCAGGTTCATGCCGAGGTTGAGTCCGTCGCACCCCATCACAAGTCGCAGACCTGCGCCGAACGAGGCGGAGAGTTCGGCCATTTCCGCCCGGGCGTCGACCGCAAGTTCCGCGGGATCGCTAACGTGCGCGTTGGGCACGATCATCAGGTGACCGGTGTTGTAGGGGTAGAGGTTGAGGATGACGAACGCCTGATCGCCGCGATGGACGATCAGCGACGTGATATCGTCGTCGCTCTCCAGCGCGTTGCAAAAAACGCAGCCCGGTTGCCTGAATCCGCCGACATAGCCCATCCGCCAGGGCGTCCACAGGCGCTGCGACGGCTGGGCGCCGCCATCGCCAGCGGATTCAGGTGACGTCACTTGACGTCGACCGAGGCGAAGTACGGTTCCAGGTAAGCCCGGGTTCGCATTTCGTTGAGATCGGCGACGACCAGCGACAACGGCACGACCCCGACGACGGAGCAGGCCGCCGCCACCATCGCCAGGGAGCCGTGGGCCAGCGCCGCGATCTCGAGACTGGACCCGGCGAGCCAGAAATCGGCTTCGCGCCGGATCAGACCGGCCAGCGATGCCATCGCGCCTTCGCCCACCGATGTCGGCGCGTCGAGCGCCCGGTCCGGCCGGACTTCCATCCAGGTCAGGCCGTCGCGAATGCAGCGCAACGCGATCCAGTACGCGACCTGGCCACCTTCGAGCGCGATGTCGGAAGCGGGATCGCCGTGGCGATGCGTGCCGTCGAGCGCCCCGGCCAGTTCCCGGAGCTCGTCGGCGATGCGGCTCGTGACCCGGTCGTCCCGGCTCCGCAAGAGGCGGGAGGTGCCGGAGGTCGATTCCCAATCGTTGTCCCGTAGCGATTCGTACGCGCCCCACCAGCGGCGGGTCGAGGTAACAAGTCCCGTCCCACCGCCGCCGTACACGTCGGCCGGGTCGAACCACCGGTCACGGACCGTCGTGAGCGAGTTGTCGGCTTCGAGGTGGCGATAGAAGCAGGTCGGGTATCCGTCGTGACAGACCGCGCCGGCCTGGCGCACTTCGATCAGCAGGGAATTGAGTTCGCAGTTGACGGAAATCTGCTGGACCTCCTGCACGTGACCCGAGGTTTCGCCCTTCTTCCAGAGCGCTTGACGGCTGCGGCTCCAGAAATGGACGTAGCCGGATTCACGGGTGCGCCGCAGCGCCTCTTCGTTCATGAACCCGACCATCAGCACGTCGCCGCTGTCGGTGTCCGTGATAACCGCCGGCACGAGCCTGTCCGGACCGTAATTGATCGGCAGTGGGGCGTCAGTCATCGGCCGGACTCCAGACGGACCGGCACGCCCTGTCCGTGCAGGTATGTCTTGACGTCGGCGATGCGCATGGCGCCGAAGTGGAAGAGCGAGGCGGCAAGCACGGCGTCGGCCCGGCCCGGTTGCAGCGCCTCGGCGAAGTGGGGGAGCGCCCCCGCCCCACCCGAGGCGATGACCGGGATATTGACCGCCGCCGAGACGGCTTCCAGCAGCGGCAGATCGTACCCGGAAAGCGTGCCGTCCCGGTCCATGCTGGTGAGCAGGATTTCGCCGGCCCCGCGCCGGGCGACCTCTCCCGCCCATTCGACGACGTCGATTCCGGTTGGACGACGCCCACCGTGGGTGAAGACCTCCCAGCGCCCTTCATCCGCCTGGCGGGCGTCGATCGCGACGGTGATGCACTGGGTGCCGAAGACATCGGCTCCCTCGCTGATCAGCTCGGGTCGGGCGAAGGCAGCGGTGTTGATCGAGATCTTGTCGGCCCCGGCGCTCAACAGGCTCCGGATACCCGCCACCGTGCGGATGCCGCCGCCGACCGTGAGCGGGATGAAGACCTGGTCCGCGGTGCGGCGGACGACGTCGATCATCGTGTCCCGGCTGTCGGAACTGGCGGTGATGTCGAGGAAGACCAGCTCGTCGGCGCCCTCCCGGTTGTAGATCGCCGCCATCTCGACCGGGTCGCCGGCGTCGCGCAGGTTCACGAACTCGACGCCCTTGACCACGCGGCCGGCGGTCACGTCCAGGCAGGGAATGACGCGCTGGGTGAGATCGTTGGGGCCGGTCATCGGGTCGCCTCCTGGGGAGCGGCCGCGGCCGCCAGCGCATCCGCCAGCGGGAAACGGCCGTGATAGAGGGCGGCGCCGACGATCACGCCAGCCGCGCCAATCCGGGCCACGTTGGCGATATCGTCCAACGTGCCGATTCCGCCCGATGCGATGATGCCGGTGAAATCGCGGTCGATGAGCTCTTGGAGCGCGGCGAGGTTTGGACCCTCCAGCCGCCCGTCGCGTCCGATGTCGGTGTAGACGATGTGCTCCACACCCTGCCCAGCGACGCGTTGGGCGATCTCGGCGACCTCGATCGTCGTTTGTTCGACCCAGCCTTTGGTTGCCACCTGACCGTCCCGGGCGTCGAGCCCGACGGCGATCGCCTTCCCGAAGGCGGCGACCGCTTCAGGGATCAAGTCCGGGTTGGAGACCGCTGCCGAACCGATCACCATTCGGTCGATGCCGAGCGCGTGGACCGCCGCCAGAGTCTCCATGTCGCGCAGGCCGCCGCCGAGCTGGAGCCGCGTGGTTACCGCCTGCCGGATACGCTCGATGGTTGACGCGTTGGCGCGGACACCGTCACGCGCGCCGTCGAGGTCCACGATGTGGATCCACTCGGCGCCCTGGTCCTGCCAACGAAGCGCAGCCTCGACCGGGTCGGCGTCGAACACCGTTTCGCGGTCGAAGTCGCCTTCAATCAGCCGGACCGCCTTGCCATTCCGGATGTCGATAGCCGGGTACACGATCAATGTCGTCTGTCTTTCTCCGTACAAGCGAATACCTGGGCATCAGGTAGGGGAGGACCTTGTGTCCTCCCACCTAACCGGTCGACACGCGGGAGGACACAAGGTCCTCCCCTACGACGGCTGATTGCGTGGTCAAACTAACGTCGTATCAGCGGTTCCAGTCGACCCAGGTCTTGACGAGCGCAAGGCCGTCCTCGCCGCTTTTCTCTGGATGGAACTGGAAGCCCCAGACGTTGTCGCGTGCCACGATGCTGGGAAACCGGACGCCATAGTTCGTGTCGGCGGCGACATCGGTGTCGTCGGCCGGGCGCACGATGTAGGAGTGGACGAAGTAGAAGTACGCCGCGCCCAGATTGGACATGGGAGTCCCGGCCCGGAACTCGGCCTGGTTCCAGCCCATCTGGGGCACTTTCAGGTCGTTCGGCAGGGCGTGGACGGAACCCGGCAACAGGCCCAGGCCGGTGGTCGGCCCTTCTTCCTGGTCGCCGAACAGCAACTGCATACCCAGGCACACGCCGAGCACGGGTTTGTCGGCTCCGGCAGCCTCTGTCACGGCGTTGGCCAGCCCGCTCTCACGCAGGCGGGTCATCGCCGCCGCCGCGTTCCCGACGCCGGGCAACACGACGCGGTCGGCCGCGCGAACCTCGTCCGGATCGGTGGTGATGGACGTTTCGGCCCCGGCGGCCTCGATCGCCCGCTGGATCGAACGCAGGTTGCCGGCTCCGTAGTCGACGATCGCAATCATGCAAGCACTCCCTTGGTGGATGGGACGAAGGAGGAGGGCGCGGTTCTGGCGAAGGCAGTGCGCGTGGCGACCGCGGCCGCCTTGAAAATCGCCTCCGCCGCATGATGCGAATTGCGGGCGCGGATGAGATCGATATGCATCGTGAGCCCGGCGTTGATTGCCACCGCTCGCCAGAACTCCTCGACCAGGCTCGCCGCAAAATCCGCGCCGATCACCGGTTCCGGCATCGTCGCCACGAACTCGAGGTACGGCCGGCCGGAGCAGTCGATCACGACCCGTGCCAGGGCCTCGTCGAGCGGGGCGTAGGCGAAGCCGTAGCGTTCGATGCCGGCTCGGTCGCCGAGGGATTCCCTGATCGCTTGGCCGAGCACGATCCCGGTGTCCTCGACCGTGTGGTGAGGATCCATCGCGGCGTCGCCGGTGGCCGCGACCATGAGGTCGACGCGGGCGTGGCGGCCCCAGGCGTGGAGCATGTGATCGAAGAATGGGACACCGGTTTTGGCGTCGACCGTCCCAGAGCCGTCAAGGTCGAGCGTGAGGTCAATGGACGTTTCGCCGGTTTGACGTGAGATGCGGCTCTGACGCGGGGCGGCATCGGTCATGATCGCGCTCCAATCGATTCGTTCGCCGTCGCCGATGTGGTCACGGCGGCCAACGCTTCGCGTAACCCATCGAGGAAGGCGGCATTCTCTGCCGGCAAGCCAACGCTGGCCCGGAGGCAGCCCCGCTGATCGCCGCCGTAGCGGCGGACGAAGATCTTCTTCGCTTCCAAATAGTCCGACACCACGGTGGTGTCGTCGACGGGCAGGCTGAAGAGCACGAAGTTCGCCGCCGATGCGTACGCGGTCACTCCGGGCAACGAGTTCAATTGGTCGATCAGCCGGTCTCGCTCGCCAACGAGGATGTCGACGTTGCGCCGCAGGTGATCGAGGTCGTTCAGCGAGGCGACGGCGACCGCCGCCGATATCGCGCTGACGTTCATGAAGGCCGGAGCGGCGCGGCGAAGCCACGGCATCAACGCCTCCGGGAAGACGCCATACCCGACGCGGTACCCAGCCAGGCCGGCGAACTTGCTCAACGTCCGGAAGAGGGCCACGTTCGGGTATCGCTCGGCCAGATCCAGGTGACTCGCGCCGCTGAACTCGGCATAGGCCTCGTCGATCGCGATCAGGCAATCGGCGTTTGCCACGATCCGGGCGATGTCGTCCTGACGATAGAGGGTGCCGGTCGGGTTGTTGGGATTGCAGACGATGATCAGCTTGGTCCGCTCGTTCGTTGCCGCAACGATGCCATCGACATCGAGCGCGAAGTCTGGCGCCGGCCCAAGCGGGACATCGACGATGGTGGCGCCGTGCAGCTCGAAGAGGCTGCGGTAGACGCCAAACGTCGGAGTCGAAATGATGACCTCGTCGCCCGGCTCGATCGTCGCGATTGCCAGGGTCGTGAAGACATCGTCGAGGCCGGCCCCGGCGATCACGCGGTTCGGGGAAACGCCAATGTAGGCGGCCAGCGCTTCGATGAGGTCGTGCTGGTCGATGGTGGGGTAGCGGTTGCCGCTCGTGTACGCCTCGTGCACCTCCTGGGCGCGAGGCGAGAGACCGTACGGCGATTCGTTCCAGTCGAGCCGAATTGCGTCCGGGTCGTCGATCGGCGAGACGCCGGGTGCGTAATTCGCGACCGGTTGGATGTGCCTGCGGACGATGCGTTCTGGGGAGAATGTCACGCCACGTTCCGTTTCCACTGCCTGGACTATTGTCATTCCGGGTCTTCATGGCCCTGCGGGGCGCCACGAGGCATGAAACACGGTGATTTCGTAGGGTTGCGGAGCTTGTCTCCGCCCGTGCAGGCGACCGCGCGTTACGGGTCTTTCACTCGAGGTGACAACATGCTTCGCACTACAGCAGCAGCTTGTCGAGCGCCGAGACGAGGATCTCGCTGGCCCCGGCGTGCCGCAGCTGCTCGATCTTCTCCCAAAACACATCTTCCTCGATCGCCGCGTGAACCGCGACCCAGCCCTCGACATCGAGCGGGATCACAGTCGGCGCCTTGAGACCCGGCAACACGGCCTTGATCTCGTTGAGGTTGGCGAGTGGGGCATTCATCATCACGTACTTGAAGCGCCTGGCCGCATCGACCGCTTTCATCCGCAGCACGAGCCGCTCGATATTCTCGCGACGCGCAGGCTCATCCATCGAGGCGGGGTTGGCGATGAGCACGGCTTCGGACTCGAGGATCGTGTGGATCGGCCGCAGGTCGTTGAGCTGGAGCGATGAACCGGTGGCGGTCAGCTCCACGATCGCGTCGGCCAGGCCGAGCGCCGGAGCCACTTCGACCGAGCCGCTGATGGTGATGATCTCCGGCGCGCCGCCGATCGACACGAAGTACTTCCGGGCCGATTCCGGGTACGACGTAGCGATCTTGGCGTTGAGCAATTGCTCGGGCGAGGTGATGTCCGCATCTCCCGGCACGGCGACCACGAGCGAACAGTAGCCGTATCCGAGCGGCAACAGCTCCACCACCTCCATCCCCTGCTCATGCACGAGGTTTCGCCCAACGATCCCCAGGTCGACGGTATGCAGGGCGACATAATCCGGAATGTCGTCGTCCCGCGCGTAGAGGATGGAGAGTGGGAAGTTGCGCGCCCGAGAGAAAAGCCGCTGACCGTAGCTCTCGAAATCGAGGCCGATGTGGCGCAGGAGGTCGAGCGTGTGGTCCGTCAGCCGGCCTGATCGCTGAATCGCCAGTTTGAGTTGGTTCTCGCCGTTGATCAGGGATCGAGCTGATGTCATGGATGAAATGCACTCACTTGCCTGGATTGACGCCAGAATAGAGCGTACGCACCGCTGGCCCGGGTTGTGAAAGGCCGCACGCACATAGGAGAGTCTTGTACCACGGTGTGGAAGATGCGATCAACCCGAGGGCAGGACGTGAGGCGGGAATGTCGTTGCGATTACTGGCGCAGGCGGCGAGAAAAATCTCCCGGAGGATGAATCGAAATGTCGAGCGCCACCCACAGGAGAAGTGCCACCGGGTAGAACAGGATCGGCATCAGGACCGCCAGCGTCACACCGGAGATTTGCATTTGGAGCACGCTCAGATCCGTTCCTGCGATCAGCCAGACGACGATGAGTACCGTGATGAGTTCGGTGAACCCGAGGTTGACCACGTACGATCCGAGAAAATAGCCCTCTTCATGTTCGTAAAGGGTGTTGCACGAGGGACATCGCTTCTTCAATGAAAACCAGCCATCGAACACGCCGGAACCCCCACAGTAGGGGCAGCGTCTCCGGATCGCCCGGCCGCTGGTGGTAGCGAACCTCCGGAGCCCGGAATCGGGAAGCGAAACTGGCCGTCCTGTCACACCGCGGTCCATTCTGGAAGTTGAAGATTATCCCTGGAGAATCCACCGATTCTTCCGCACATCTGATGGTACATTGTTTGGCGACAGTGACGCAGAGAACATCGCCCACGCTGCCGGAAGATGGGTCCTTAACGGTCGAACAGCCAAGGGGTTGGCTATCCGGAACCACGATTGCTTGTGTTTCTGGTGAGGATGAGCAAACGTGCTGGCGAAGGTCTTGAGCTGTGCGGTCGTGGGACTTGACGGGGTGCTCATCGAGGTAGAAGTTGACGTCAGCAATGGGGGTCAGCCTGGAGTGGTGCTGGTTGGTCTGCCGGATGCCGCCGTGCAGGAAAGCCGTGAGCGGGTGCGAGCGGCCATCCGCAATTCTGGCGGGAAGTTCCCCCACGGCCGGGTGACTGTCAATCTTGCCCCAGCGGATTTGAAGAAGGCCGGACCAACCTATGACTTGCCGATTGCGATCGGCATCCTCCTCGCTAGTCGACAGCTGTATGGCGATCTGAGTGACGCGCTCATCGTCGGCGAGCTTTCGCTCGATGGCATTGTCCGGCACACGCCCGGGATCATCAGCATGGTTTCGCTGGCGGCGGATAAGGGGTTGACGCGGGCATTCGTGCCCGAGGTGGACGCCCGCGAGGCATCCCTCATACAGGGCATCGAAGTGTATCCAGTACGGACGCTGGCCGACCTTGTCAATCACTTGACCGGTGAAGTGCCAGTGACCCCGATGACGGGTGAGCATCGCCACGTCCACGCCGACCCGGGCACTCGTGGCACGGACTTCTCGGAGGTACGGGGCCAGGAACATGTCAAGCGCGGATTGGAAGTCGCCGCGGCCGGCGCCCACAACGTGGTCATGAGCGGACCGCCGGGTTCCGGCAAGACGCTGCTCGCCCGGGCGTTGCCGTCGATCCTGCCGCC
>JBGTNF010000538.1:0-5969 GCA_041743205.1 Thermomicrobiales bacterium
TTGGCGCGATTCGGGCGTCGGAAGGGCCGCTCCCGGCCGGGACCGACAAGAGCGCGATCCGCCCAGCGGTGAGTGGCGCCGTCCGGGAATGGACCCGCCTGTCGTTCGACGCGCAGACCCGGCGGCTCCGCGAGGCTTGGCTTGCGAGCGATGTCTGGATCGAAGGCCGGGAACGGGAAGAAATCGACGTGTGGGGCGCCGATTGGCCGGGCTTCCGCCGTCGCCTGCTGGAGGCCATCGCCGAGCTCGATCCGGACGCCTGGTTCCTGGTCGACGACCTGGCGGCGCGACTGGCCGAACAGAACCCGACCATGATCGGGGCCACGTTCACGGCTGCGTCATCCCGCGCGTCCCGCGGCGGCACGGATGAGCGCGCCGCCGCGATCTCCCAGATTATTCAGGTCGAGCTGGAAACGGCCTGCGCCTGGTTCGGGGCGGTCCAGCTCGGGGTCGCCCCGGGAGCCGGCGAAGCGGTGACGCCCGTCGCCACCCGAGCCGGGGCCAACGACGCGGCCGCCGATCCCTCGCTGACCGTGGACGACACCGGTCTGGTCACGGTGCATCGTCCAACTCCGCTGCACGTCTGGTCGCTCTCGGCCTTTGGCGATGCCGAAAGCCTGCGCCCGCAGCCGACCTGGCAGCTGCGGCCGGGGTCCGTCAGCCGCGCCCTCGCGGCGGGATTCGACCTGGACCAGATCACGGCCTATCTCGTGAGCCAGAGCGGCCAGCCGCTGCCGGAGCCGCTGGCCGCGAACCTTCGGGACTGGACGGTCGGGTACAAGCGGGTTCGCCTGCGCCGCGCGGTGGTCCTCACTCCGGACAGCGAGGAGTCGATCCCGGCGTTGCGCGAGTCCCTGTCGGCGGCAGGCCTGGACATGGAGGAGAATGCGGCGCCGGATGGGAGCCTGATCGTCCTCGTTGATTCATCCGCCGATCAGTCAACTGCGGCGGAGGATGCGGTGCTGGCGGCGCTCCGCGCCAACGGCCATATGGGGCAGTGGGAAACCGCGAGGAAGGTCACGACGCGCCGCCCGGATGCCGGCTAGAGGGGCTCGAATTGGCTAACGTTACGACGCTCCCGGGTGCATCGACCCGGTGGAACGGGTCGATGCACCCGCCACGGGCCTACCCTGAGGCTCGGGTTCGACGGACGGTCAGGAGCGCGCCGCCAAGCAATGCCGCGGCCATCGTTGCCAGCCAGCCGAGCGGCGTCCCGGAACTTCCGCCGGCGCCGGTGTCGGGAAGGACGGCCACCGGCACGGTGGCCGTGGGAACCGGTTGCGCGGCGGCGAACGCCTGTTTCTCACCGGACCGCCGGACGATTGCCTCTTCGGCTCCCGGAGGGGCGGAGAGCACGATGCGTTCGCTCGACGTGGATGACAACGCGGCAACCACTTCGATCGTCGCTTGCGCGCAGGTCTCCTGAATGCGCGAACCGTCGACACAGGCCTCGTTGGTCAACTCCCCGGGTTGCGCGTCGTCAGCCACGATGGCGTCGTAGGTCACCGTAACCGTGAAGGGCCCGGAGAACAGACGGAAGAACCGGAAATCGTAGCCGTCATCGGAAAGGTTCGCCCGGGTGCACAAGACTCCGCCGCACACCCTGCTGAACGATGACGGGACGAGTTCCAGGTCGTCCGGCAGGGTGTCTTCGACATCGATGAACTCGCCGAACCGAAGCGTGCCGGAAATCGTGACCGTGTAACTGGCCGTGTCGCCCGGCGCTACATCCGGCGTGTCCGTGGTCTTGGTGATCAGGATGCCACCGGAAACTGCGGTGGCGGTCGCCGTTGGTGTGGGGGTGCTGGTCGACACGAGCGTTGGGGTGGGTGTCGGCGTCGAGGTAGAGGTCGCTGTCGCCGTTGGAGTCGGCGTCGAGGTCGCGGTGGCGGTTGGAGTCGGGGTACTGGTCGAGGTGGCGGTGGCCGTCGCGGTGGGCGTGGGAGTGGCGGTGGCGGTGGCCGTTGCGGTGGGAGTCGGGGTGCTGGTCGACGTTGCGGTCGCGGTGGGCGTGGGCGTACTGGTCGACGTTGCGGTGGCGGTGGCGGTCGGGGTGGGCGTGGAAGCGGAGGTGGCGGTTGGGGCGACATTGACCCGGACCGCCGCCGACGCACACACTTCGTCGATGAACAGTCCCTCGACGCAGGCGGTGTTGACCAGTTCCCGGCCTGGCTCGGCGCGATTGCTGACGACAGCATCGTACGTCACGGTCACCGTAAAGCCGCCGCCATCGTCGCTGTCGGCGTCGATGGAATACCCGTCGTCGTCGGTGTCGATGTCCGCACAGTCGGCATTGGCGCAGGAAACGGACAGCGAGTTCTCGTTCAGGGTCAAACCATCCGGCAGTTCATCCTCGATGTCGAAGAACTGGTCCGGATTCAGGTTGCCCGTCACCACGACGGTGTAGGAGACCACCCCGCCCGGCGCCACCTCGGACACGTTCGCCGACTTGCTGATGCTGACGCTGGTCTCCTCGTTGTCTTGGGACTCGATTGCCGACCGGGCGGCGGGTTCGTCCGCCGAGCCGTCACCCTGGTCGGCTCCGGCTGCTCCTGGTTCCGGATCCGGTTCGGTCGGCTCGATGTCTTCGACGATCGTGGTCGCGCTCGGTGCTGGGGGAGCGGGTTCGCCCGGTTCCTCACTCTCGAAGCCGCCGGGCGTCGGCGATCCCTGCACAAGGGCGCCCATCGAATGGCCCTGTCCAATCGGCGCCAGTGCCTGGGCCGGGGAAATGACCCCTGTGGCAAGCAGGAGGAGCGAGAGCAGGAGAGTCAGGCGTACGCGGGTCCGTTTCATGTCCGATCCCCCATTTCCAGGTTGCAGGTGCTGCCGTGTTGCCATGGACTTCAGCCCGATGTTGCTGACGAAACGATCGAAATTCACGTCCACTCTGTTTCGCGAACGTGAGGAGCCTTCAGACGGACTCTGGTTGGTGACCTGATACCAGGTTGCGGCCGGGCGGCGTGGCGATGGCCTGATCATGGCGCTGAATTCGTGGTCATCTCACGCCTGGACCTGGCCGAGCATGCCCATCACAGAGGCGATCGCATCATGAGCGTCGCCGGTGGCTTCCCGCCTGTCGTTCTTCGTGAACTGCGTGCATGAAGGTCACCGCTCCCCTCCGGTTCGACCCGGCCGGATTGGCGTGTTCCGTGCACTGCACCGTCGGCTGCCTCGTGACGGAATCGAAAGGCGCGCTCTCGCCTGATTCCGGGAATCAACCCAAAACCGCTCCTGAAGCGGCTGTCAATTTCCGATATTGTCGCCACAGTACATGTCGACGGTAGTGATTGCAATATGTCCATGAATACTGGGTTGCTCAGTAACTCACCCCTCTGTTTCGCTGGGAGGTTCGCCCCATATGACAGGTATCCGGCTCCATGGTCTGACCCCGGCTGGTAGGGCAAATCACCGAAACGTGGAAACGCCGTACTTTGTGGCTTCCACTTGCCGGAACGACAAGCTCTGCATGATTTACGGTAGATAATTGTTGAGAAAGTGCGTTGATGTTTGCCTGGCTGAACAACTCGGCCAACGCGGGCGTCGCGAGGTTCGGATGCTGCCGGGAAGGGGGGTGACAGTGGGCGAGGAAACCGTAACGGGCCATCCAGCGAAGGCGCCGCTGGCTCGGTTCCCTCGCCCAGTTCGTCGGCGATAACCTCGCTGGCGGGTCCGGCGACGGCGTCGATTCCTGCTTTGATGGGTCGGGAACCGACTTCGAGTTGCCAAACGATATGTGCGAAATCAAAGCCAGTGTTCCGTAGTGCCGATGCCAGCCGTTTCGGCTGGCCCTTCGGCCCTCCGGAATTGCGAGCCTCCCCAGGCTTTCGGTCGATTGCTGCACGGTCGGGATCACCCGCCTGATTGGGCATGACGATCCGGTGAGTCGAGTCGGCGCAGGGCCCTTGGAGCCCTGATCATGGAACGAGGACCCGTGTGCGTGAACGCGTGCGGGTTCTTCGCGTGGATTCGATGGTCCGGGGGCCCGCTCAGGCAGGCGGTATACTTCCGCGCTGACGCTGCCCGGCGTGCAACCCGTTGATATTGCGCCGATTTAGAAGACCAACCGGGCTCTGCCACATCCCCTACCCAGGCGCCGCTGCACGGATGGCCGTGCGACCGTGCCCCAAGGAACCTGCCTCGATGACTGATTTCTCTCACTCCGACGCCCGCGCCGCCGCCGCGCTCCCGCCCACGCTCGACCGGGTGCGAGTGCGGTTTGCGCCGAGTCCCACCGGCTCCCTCCACATCGGCGGGGCGCGGCTGGTGATGTACAACGTGCTCTTCGCTCACGGTCAGGCGAAGCGCGCCAGCAAGGGCGGAACCTTCATCCTCCGGATCGAGGACACCGACCAGAAGCGGTTCGTGGAAGGCTCCGCCGAGGGCCTGATGGACGGCCTGAAGTGGCTCGGCCTGGAATGGGATGAGGGACCAGACGTAGGCGGGCCCTACGCGCCGTACGTCCAGAGCGAACGCCAGCATCACTACCGCGAGGCCGCCGACCAGTTGCTGGCCAACGGCCACGCCTACCGCTGCTTTTGCACGCCGGAGCGCCTGCAGCAGGTGCGGGACGATCAGGTCAAGCGCAACCTGCCGCCGGGCTACGATCGCCATTGCCGGAACCTGACCCCGGCCGAGGTCCAGGCGAAGCTCGACGCCGGCGAGACCTTCGTGGTGCGAATCACGATGCCGCTCGAAGGTGAAACCCGGTTCATCGACCTCCTGCGCGGCGAGATCGTGTTCCAGAACGACAAGATCGAAGACCTCGTCCTGCTCAAGTCCGACGGCTACCCGACGTATCACCTCGCCGTGGTGGTCGACGACCACGAAATGGACATCACCCATGTGACGCGGGGTCCCGAGTGGATCCCGACCGCTCCCATTCACGTCCAGCTCTATCGGGCGCTCGGGTACGAGATGCCGATCTTCGCCCATATGCCGCTCATTCTCTCGCCGACCGGCGGTAAGCTCTCGAAGCGGGACGGCAGCGCATCGCTCGCCGATTTCCGGGAGCGGGGGTACCTGCCCGAGGCGTTGCTCAACTACCTCGCCCTGCTCGGCTGGAGCCTCGACGGCAAGACCGAGTTCTTCACGATGGAGATCCTGCTCGAGCACTTCACCATCGAACGGGTCAGCGCCGCGCCAAGCACCTTCGACCGCGACAAGCTGGACTGGCTCAACGCGCAGTGGATCAACCACCATCTCACGGTCGAGGACCTGGCGGCGCGCTGCCTGCCGTTCCTGATCGCGGCGGGCACGATCGAGGACGGCCCGCTGGACGCAACGCACCCGCGCTTCGACGCGGTGCGGGTTGCCGCCGGGCTGCTCAAGGACCGGATCCGGCATCTCACCGAGGCGCCCGACCTGATGTCGTACTTCCTCGCCGACGTTCTCGAACCGTACGAGGCGGCCCTGCTCGTGCCGAAGAAGGTCGAGCAGGCGGCGGCCCTGGGCATGCTCAACGCGTTCCGCGACGTGCTTCCCGAAATCGACCTCACCAGCCACGACGCGACCGAAGCGCGGTTGCGGGCGCTGGCCGATGAGCTCGGCGTGAAAGCGGGCCAGTTGTTCATGCCGATCCGGGTCGCGGCCACCGGGCGCACCCAGTCGCCCGGCCTCTTCGACACGCTGGCGGCGATCGGCAAGGATCGGGTGGCGACGCGTCTCGACGCCGCCATCGCATTGCTGGAAGGAGCCTCGTAAGACCGCCGACTTCACGTCATTTCGAGCGAAGTCGAGAAATCTTTCTATCGCTCGCCAGAGAAGGATCGTCGGTCCGGGCAGTGTCTCGTTGACCGAGCGGTCCTGGCGAAAAGACAACACCACGTACACTATCGGTCGCTTTCCGGGAACGATAATGGTCGGCACGGACGGAGTCAGGCCCGCCGATGGATGCTCGTTGCCACATTCCAAGGATGTTTCGTGACCATCGATTCACGCACGCCCACCACCATCTGCCTCGTTCGCCA
>JBGTNF010000539.1:0-2887 GCA_041743205.1 Thermomicrobiales bacterium
GGCCGTGCGCGGCGTGACCCTCGATATCCGCCAGGGCGAGGCCGTGGCCCTGATCGGCGAGAGCGGGTCCGGCAAGTCGACCCTCGGGTTCGCCCTGCTCCGGATGCTGGTGCGCACCGCCCGCGTCTCGAAGGGCAAGGCCACCTACCGCGACAGCCACGGCCAAACGCTGGATCTCTTCAACATGAAGGACAGCGAGTTCCGCAAGTTCCGTTGGCAGGAATGCGCGATGGTTTTCCAGGCCGCGCAGAACTCGCTGAACCCGGTGATGCGGGTAAGCGACACCTTCTACGAAACGGCCCGCGCCCACGGCCTCAAGGACCGGCACGAGGTCCGTGACCGGACGATGAACCTGCTGCGGGCGGTCCAGCTCGACGGCGAGCGGGTGTACAGCGCTTACCCGCACGAGCTCTCGGGCGGCATGCGGCAGCGGGTCTCGATCGCGCTCGCCCTGCTGCTCGAACCGCAGTTGCTGATCCTCGACGAGCCGACCACGGCGCTCGACATCCTGACCCAGCGGGCGATCATCGACGTCGTCAAGGACCTGCGTGACGAGCTCGATTTCACGATGATCTTCATCTCGCACGATCTCTCGCTGGCCGCCGAGCTGGCCGACCGGGTGGCCACGATGTACGCCGGGGAGCTGGTGGAGTACGGCCCGGTGCGCGATGTCTTCTACAACCCGAAGCATCCGTATTCCGTCGGCCTGCTCAACGCCGTGCCGCCCATCGTCGGCGAGGAGTTCACGCCGCTGGCGGCGATTCCTGGCGCCACGCCGAACCTGCTGCGCATCCCCTCCGGTTGCCCATTCCACCCCCGCTGCCCGTACGCCACCGACATCTGCTCGCGCGAAGACCCGCCGTTGATCGACCTGGGGGGCACGCATTTCGTCGCCTGTCACCATCATGACCAGGTCACGCGGGACCAGGGCATCTGGGAGCGCAACGAGGCCGCCAAGCTGGTCGAGGCGAACATGGCGCTTTGATCCAAACTGGCGGGTGGTCCGGGTTCGTCAGGAGCCGCAGTTTCGTAGGGGCCGGCCTGTGTGCCGGCCCGCGCCGCCACGGTGTCGCGTTTTTGCGGGAGGGCACACGGGCCCTCCCCTACGTCACGAACCGATGGCCGGCACCAGACCGGCCACTACCCATATCGATCCAGGTAGGGGCGGCCCTTGTGGCCGCCCGCTCGTAGAGGGAACCGCGACATGCCGGCGCCGGTGATGGAACTGAAGAACCTGGTCAAGGAGTTCGACACGCGGCGGGGGCCGATCACGGCCGTCGACAACGTCTCGGTGGCGCTCGACCGGGGCGATATCCTCTGCCTCGTGGGCGAAAGCGGCAGCGGCAAGACGACCGTGGCCCGGATGGCTGGCGGCCTGATCAAGCCCACCGCCGGTCTCGTCGAGTTCGAGGGCAAGGACATCGCCCACCTGTCGAAGTCCGAGTTCAAGTCCTATCGCAAGGCGGTGCAGATCATCCATCAGGACCCTTACGCCTCCTTGAATCCCGTCCACACCATCGGCGACACGCTGCGGGCTCCTCTCCTTCACCACAAGCTGGTCAAGGGACGCCGCGAGGCGACCCAGCGGGCGGGCGAGTTGCTGGAGCTCGTCGACTGCCGGCCGGTCGAGAACTTCATCGACAAGTTTCCGCACCAGCTTTCCGGCGGCCAGCGGCAACGGATCTCGATCGCGCGGGCGATGGCGCTCAACCCGCGGGTGATCATCGCCGACGAGTCGGTGTCGATGGTCGACGTCTCGATCCGGGTCAGCCTGCTCAATACCCTGCTCAAGCTCCGCAACGACCTCGGCGTCACCTTCCTCTTCATCACCCACGACCTGGCGGTGGTGAAGTACTTCGGCTGGGAAGGCCGGGTCGGCGTGATGTACGTCGGCAAGATGGTGGAGTACGGGCGCACGCCGCAGTTGATCGGGCGCTCGATGCATCCCTACACCCGCGCCCTGGCGGCGGCGATTCCCGAGGCCGATCCCGACCTGACGCGTTCCAAGCGCAAGATCCACCTGCGCAGCCTGGACATCCCCAACCTGACCAACCTGCCTGGCGGCTGCGTCTTCCACCCACGCTGCCCGTACTGGGAAGGGGGGCTGTGCGACACCAAGGTCCCGCCGCTGGTCGACGTCGGCGGCGGCCGCGAGGTGGCCTGCCACGTGGTGGCCCGCGATATCGCCAACGGGGGCGACGGCATCGCGTTGCTCACCACCGGCGAGAGCCGCGCCGCGGATTGACCAAGACGAACCCGATTCGTAGGGGCGGACCTGGATCGACCTTCTATGGCACATGGCACTGCTCGGATCCTGTCGATCCTGTGTCCGCCCGTGCTTGGCAACACCGATCATGCCGGTCGCCAACATCCGGGCGGACACAGATTCGACAAAGCCACGATTAGCCAGATGGGGTTCGCGGTCGAATCAGGTCCGCCCCTACGACATCCTGCGACAGCCGCACTCGTCACCACACACCGGTTTCCAGCGCTGCCTCGATGGATGGCCGCAGGTACGAAACATGGGTCCCAGGCTCCAGCGATCGACCAATTGATTGGCGCCGGAGTACAACAGGACGACGGGTTGACTGGAGAGACGCCAGCGACGGCGATGGTATGATTCCCCGGATGGAACAACCGCAAGCGTGGCGCACCGGCAACGAAGCCGGGGCCGATTCGGGGAACGCCAGGGCAAGCCGGACCCCGGTCCCGTTTGCCGCACGATCACACCCGGCCGCCACGTCGGCAGCCGGCAGAACTGTGTTTAGAGGAGGATTCGATGTCGCAGGACTCGCGGAATCTCAAGAACCTCGCGGACGGGACCCTTGGCAAGTCGTTGTCGCGACGCCGCCTGATGGGCACGAGCGCCGGCGCCTTTGGCGCGGCC
>JBGTNF010000540.1:0-6493 GCA_041743205.1 Thermomicrobiales bacterium
CGCCATGCCGCGCTTGCGGTGACGTGCGAACGTGTGCGTGAAACGGGACGGATTGACCGGTACCGGCTTGCCCCAGCCGATGAACGGGAAGCCGATCGAGATCATGACCATGCCGAAGAACCCAAATGGCTCGAAGTGCGACATTGGGCTGAGCGTGATCCGACCCAGGTCACGGGCGGTCGGGTCGCCCAGCTTGAACGCGGTCCAGGCGTGCATGAACTCGTGGATCGAGGTGGCGATCACGAACGACACGAGGAAGGCGATGATCTGGTCGGGATCGCGGAAATTGGGGCTCAGGTTCACGGGGGAAGCCTCGGGGAAAACGAAAACGGCGACGACGCATCAAGTATGCGTCATCGCCGATCGTTCTTGCCGGTGCCGGCGGCCCTTCAGTCGGCAGCGCGAGCCGCGGTCTGCTCGGCCGTGTTGGCTCCGGAACCGGGGTAGAGGTGGCAGGCCACGAAGTGACCTGATCCCTGGTCCGCGAAGATGGGATCGATCTTCTTGCACACGTCCATCACGTACGGGCAGCGCGTGTGGAAGTGGCAGCCGGAGGGCGGGTTGATCGGGCTCGGCACGTCGCCGGTGAGGATGATCCGCTCCCGCTGCTTCTCGATCACCGGGTCGGGAATTGGCACCGCGGAGAGCAGGGCTTTCGTGTACGGGTGCAGCGGCGTGTCGTACAGCTCGTTGCGGTCGGCCATCTCGACGATCTTGCCGAGGTACATCACGGCCACCCGGTCGGAGATGTGGCGCACCACCGAGAGGTCATGGGCGATGAACAGGTAGGTCAGGCCGAACTGCTCCTGGAGGTCTTCCAGCAGGTTGACGATTTGGGCCTGGATCGACACGTCGAGCGCCGACACCGGCTCGTCGCAGACGATGAAGTCCGGGTTGGCGGCCAGCGCCCGGGCGATCCCGATGCGCTGCCGCTGGCCGCCCGAAAACTCGTGCGGGTAGCGGTTGGCGAAGTAGGGGTTGAGGCCCACCGTTTGCAGCAGTTCCTGCACGCGCTGGGTGCGCTCGTTCTTGGCCACCAGCTTGTGGATCTGCATCGGTTCGGACACGATGTTGCCCACGGTCATGCGCGGGTTCAACGACGCGTACGGGTCCTGGAAGATCATCTGCAGGTGCCGGCGCATCTTCCGCATCTGGGTGCCGTCGAGCGTCGTCAGGTCGCTACCGTTGAAGATCACGTTGCCTTCGGTCGGCTTGTAGAGCTGGAGGATGGCGCGGCCCGTTGTCGATTTGCCGCACCCCGATTCACCCACGAGGCCCAGCGTTTCGCCCCGCTTGACGGCGAAGGAAACCCCATCGACCGCCTGCACGGCGCCAACCTTGCGCTGGAAGATGATCCCCTGCGTGAGCGGGAAGTGCATCTTGAGATTCTTGACATCCAGCAGCGGCTGTCCGTCAGCCGAAGCGGCGGCGGCGTTTGCGCGGGAGTGCTGGGCGACAGCAGTCATGCGTCATTCCTCCAGGGTTCCAGGTTACTGGGCGTTCATTTGGCTGGCCGAAATGCCCATGTCCGGGGCGTCCGGGTTGACATCGCTCGTCGAGTCGGAAGGCTCCGGGTGCCCGCGCTCGCGGGCGACCAGGTCCTGGTCGTCTTCACGATGGACTTCTTCCCAGAACCAGCAAGCCGAGTAGTGGCCGGGCTGGACTTCCAGCAGCGGCGGGTTCTTTTGCTCGCATTTTTCGCGCGCGTAGTTGCAGCGCGGCACGAACGGGCACATGTCCGGCAGGTCGATGAGATCGGGCGGAAGGCCCCGGATCGGCTGGAGCCGTTCCTTGCTGCGGGCATCGAGCCGCGGGATCGACTTCATCAAACCCACGGTGTACGGGTGCCGCGGGTTCGCGAAGATCTCTTCGGTGCTTGCCGTTTCCACGATGTGCCCGGCGTACATGACCTGCACCCGGTCGGCGATGCCCGCCACGACGCCCATCGAGTGGGTGATCATGATCACGCCGGCCCCGGTTTCGCTCTGGAGGTTGCGCATCAGGTCCAGGATCTGGGCCTGGATCGTCACGTCCAGCGCCGTCGTCGGTTCGTCGGCGATGAGCAGTTTCGGGTTGCAGGAGAGCGCCATCGCGATCATCACGCGCTGGCGCATGCCGCCCGAAAACTGGTGCGGGTACTGGTCGACCCGGCTCTCCGGATTCGGGATCCCCACCATGCTCAGCAACTCGATCGAGCGCTGCTTGGCCTGGGACTTGTTCATGCCCATGTGCAGCTGCAGTGATTCGCTGATCTGCCGGTTGATCGTCAACACCGGATTCAACGACGTCATCGGATCCTGGAAGATCATCGCGATGTCGTTGCCGCGGATCGATCGAACCTGCTCTTCCGACATCTTGATGATGTCGCGGCCGCCGAAGTTGACCTCGCCGTTGACGATCTTGCCGGGCGGGTTGGGGATCAACCGCATGATCGAGAGGCCCGTCATGCTCTTGCCGGAACCGGACTCCCCGACCACGCCCAACGTTTCGCCCGGCATGACGTAAAACGTCACATCGTCAACGGCCTTTACCACGCCATCCTGGGTGAAGAACTGCGTCTTGAGGTTCTTCACCTCCAGCAGTGGTTGATCGCCCGAAGGCGGCCCACTCAGATGTGGGGATGTGGTTGCCTGGGTTTGTGCCGCCATCCTCGCTCCTCATTGCCATCGGGCCCGGAACCTGGCCAGACTGTGCGCTTCTCGTGACGACTGATGGTCAGACCGACAGACCTGCCGTGTGCAATCGACTTGGCCCAATTGCTGAGGACGTTGGGCGACGTGTACGCCTACGGATGATGTGCGGGTTCCTGCACGCCGCGGGAACGGTCGATAGCACAGCAGACCCTCGCCGGCAACGAATGTCATTGCACGCCGAAGGGAATCCGCACAACCTCGTGCGCGCTCCTCGATGCCTCTGCCACGCATTGTGAACGATAATAGGTCCCGGTACAACATTGACGATGAAATTCGCAAACGGGGCTTCGGGCATTGTGCCCAAAAGACGCATCGCCGTTTGGAAACTGGCCGGCCTCACTGCCCTGGCGTCCCTGGCCGCTTCCTCCGGCGCTTCTTTACTACCGCGGCGATCCGGAAATGTAGGCTTTGGCCGCCGTCGCCAGCATCCCTGGCGAGTTGGGCACGATCATGTGGAACCCTCGCCCGGCTGCGGCGTGCGCGGCTTCCGGCGTGGCCGCCGTGGTGCCCAGCTTGATCCCGGCCGCCGCCGCTCGCGCCACGACCTGGTCGCCGATTGCGGTGACGTCCGGATGACCGGGTTGCCCTGGGAATCCCATCGATTGGGCGAGGTCGTTTGGCCCCACGAAGAGCACATCGACCCCTGGCTCGGCGAGGATGGCGTCGAGGTTGGCGAGGGCGTCGATATGTTCGAACTGGATCATGGTCAGCACCCGGTCGTTGAGCTGCGGCACGAGCCTGGGCGCCGTCTCGTTGAGCCCCCAATCGAAGGTGCGGCCGCCGGCCAGGCCGCGCGTGCCATCCGGCCAGAACTTCGTGGCCTGGATTGCCCGCCGCGCCTGCTCGGCGTCGTTGATCTGGGGGACCATCACGCCGGATATGCCGATGTCGAGGAACTTGAGGATGACCTGCTTGTCGTTCTGCCCGACCCGGGCGAACGCCGCCATCCCGCGCGACTCGGCGGCCAGCACCATCGGGTAGGCCGATTCGGGCGACAGCGCGCCGTGCTCACCGTCGAGCAGGGCGAAATCGAAGCCGGCGACCGCCAGGATCTCCACGTCGAGCGCGGACGTCGATGGCACGAAACACCCGTAGACGATCTTGCCGTCCGCCAGTTTTTGCTTGACGGGATTCTTGAGATCCATGCGGCGCTCCCATAACGTACGATTCGACACGACTTGGTCCGGATCCGTGCGGGGCCGCGTTTGGCGGGGGCACGACAGACAGGCTCGCCAGCATTGTTGATGAATCCTCGCGTCTGTGCAATCGATTGGAGTAGGGCGTGCCCGAATCCTTGACTTCGGCCCCGCCCTCAATTGGCGACCGCCGATACTGGATCGCCTTTCGCCTGGCGGAGGTCGCGTCGACGAATCGTCTCCACGCGTTGATCGACACCTTTGGGTCACTGGAGGCGGCCTGGAAAGCGGATGCGGCGCGATTGCGGTCAGTGCTGGGCGGTCGTGAGCGAACGCTCGCCAACGTCATCCGGACCCGTGAGACGCTCGATCTGGATCGCGCGATCGACCACCTGGATCGGGCCGGGGTGTCCGTGGTGACGGTAGCCGACGATGGGTACCCTCGCCTTCTTCGCGAAATCGCTGCCCCGCCGCCAGTGCTCTTCTACCGGGGTGAACTGCGGGAAACCGATGCCCACGCCGTGGCGATCGTTGGCACGCGACGGGCGACCGCCTATGGCCGCGATCTGGCGGTCTCGATCGCGAAGGGGCTGGCCGAAGCCGGTGTCACCGTGGTCTCCGGCTTGGCGACCGGCATCGACGGCCACGCCCACCGCGCCGCGCTGGACGCCGGCGGGCGCACCTTCGCCGTCCTCGGCAGCGGGATCCACGATATCTACCCGCGGGAGCACGCCGCGCTGGCGAAGCGGGTCGCGGAGCAGGGCGCGCTGATTTCGGACAACTTGCCGGACGCCAAACCCGACCGCTGGAACTTTCCGGCCCGCAACCGGATCATCTCCGGGCTCTCACTGGGGGTCGTGGTGGTCGAGGCGCCGGAGAAGAGCGGGGCGCTGATCACGGTCGATTTCGCGGCCGACCAGGGGCGGGATGTCTTCGCGGTACCCGGCCTGGCGACGTCCTCGACGAGCGCCGGGTGCCTGCGGATCCTGCGCGATGGCGCCCGGCTGGTCCGGAACGCGGACGATGTCCTCGAGGATTTGCGGCTGAGGTCGCACGCCGAACCAACCGAAACGCAACAACCGCTCGTGCTCGACGACGACGAACGCCGAGTGCTCAACGTGCTCACCAGCGAGCCGCAGCACATCGACGACGTCGTGGAGGCATGCGGCCTCGGACTGCCACAGGTGTCGGGCTTGCTGCTGACGCTCGAACTCCAGCAGCTGGTGCGAAACGTCGGCGCCCACTTCTACGTTCGCCATTAGGAAGGCGAACTAATCAACCGGCCAATGGCGCCTGCTTGACAGATCGCGTCGTGCGTTCCTACTATTTAAGAAGTAGATTCGATGACGGCATCTCTCGTTTCCCTGGTCCACGCCGACAATTCGATCGAATGTCGGACCGGTCAATGGCTACCCAATATACACCCAGCGTTTCAAGCAACCGCGAGGAGCTCGCCTAATCCGGCTCGTCGCGGCTAACCGAGGTTGTGAATACCATGACAGAACCGGTGACGATTCCGGCCAAGAGCCGGGCGAAACCTGCCGTCGCGAAGAAGAAGGCTCCCGCAAAGAAGCGGGTCGCCGCCCCACGGGGCAAACTGGTGATCGTCGAATCCCCCGCCAAGGCCCGAACCATCGGCCGCTACCTGGGGGCCGGCTACACCGTCAAGGCCTCGATGGGCCACATCCGCGACCTTCCCAAATCCACACTTGGTGTGGACGTCAACGACGATTTCCTGCCCAAGTACCTGATTCCGCGTGACAAATCGAAAGTCGTCAAGGATCTCAAGGCCAGCGTCCAGGGGGCGCGTGAAATCTACCTCGCGACCGACCCCGATCGCGAGGGCGAAGCCATTGCCTGGCACCTTATCCACGCCACCGAGGCGTCTGAGAAACCGTTGCGCCGGGTCGTGTTCCACGAGATCACGCCCCAGGCGATTGCCGAGGCGATGGAACACCCGCGCGAGATCGATATGGACCTTGTCGACGCCCAGCAGGCGCGGCGCATTCTCGATCGCCTGGTCGGGTACGGCATCAGCCCGCTTCTATGGAAGAAAGTTAAACGCGGCCTCTCCGCCGGCCGGGTCCAGACCGCCGCCCTGCGCATCGTCGTCGAGCGCGAACGCGAGATCGACCAGTTCATCCCGGTCGAATACTGGTCCCTCGACGCCGACCTGAACAAGATCACCGGGGCCGCGCCGACCGCCCGCGACACCTTCCGCGCCAGCCTGCACCAGATCGACGGCAAGAAGGCCGATCTCACCAATGGCGAGCAGACGCACGGCATCGTGGCCGCACTCGACGGCGCCGCGTGGCGCGTCGCCGATGTCGTCCGCCGCGAAACGCGCCGTCGCGCCCAGGCTCCGTTCACCACCAGCACGATGCAGCAGGAAGCGTCGCGGAAGCTCGGCTTCGCCGTGCGCCGTACGATGAGCATCGCCCAGGAACTGTACGAGGGGATCGACCTGGGCGCCGAAGGCACGCAGGGCCTGATCACCTACATGCGGACCGATTCGACCAACGTGTCGAGCTCCGCCCAGGCGGCGGCGCGCGACGTGATCGCGTCCCGCTTCGGCCCGCAGTTCGTGCCGGACAAGCCGCCCACCTACACCAAGAAGAGCAAGGGCGCGCAGGAGGCGCACGAAGCGATCCGGCCGACCTACCC
>JBGTNF010000541.1:0-3069 GCA_041743205.1 Thermomicrobiales bacterium
GCCCCACCCTCGTCGATGGCGTCTTCGTCGGACGCTTCTGCAACCAGGAGATTCGAACGATCGATCTCCGGACCTGACCGACGAGGTGGGGACGATGTCCTCGCACACCAAGGGACCATGTCTCCGGTCTGAACACCTACAAAGCACGGTCGACGTTCTGTCTTGCCTGATTTCGTGTCCACCGACCAATCACCGCACGGTGAACGTCCAATCACCCGAGCCGACCGAGAGCCGGGCCACGCCGCCTTCCAGTTCGGCGTGGACGACGGCGCCGCCTTCGTGCACCTCGCCGTGCTCGCCCACTGGCAGCACGATGTCAGCTTCGGCGTTGGCCGGGATCGTGACGTCGACCACGAGCGAGTCGCCACTTCGTTCCCAGCGGCAGCGGATCGGCCCGGCCAGGCTGTCGTAGGTCCCTTTGGCCCAGGTCAGCGAGGGGTCGACCGCCGGCTGGATGCGGATCTGGCGAAAGCCCACGGCGTCTGACGCCTGGTCGATGCCGGCGACGGACTTGCGCAGCCATTCGCCGACCGAACCCAGCGAGTAGTGATTGAACGAGTTCATGCCGGGGTCCTGGAAGCCGCTTTCCTCCGTCCAGCCGTCCCAGCGCTCCCAGATCGTCGTCGCGCCGTGGAGGATCGAATATTTCCAGCTCGGGAACGTCTCGTTGTGCAGCAGCTGGTAAGCGATCTCGGGATACCCGATTTCGGTCAGCACGGGGCAGAGGTAACTCACCCCCACGAACCCGGTCGAGAGATGCCCGCCCTTGCTGGCGATGTCGGCGACCAGCAACTCCGCCGCGCGGGCGCGCTGATGTTCTTCCAGCAGCCCGAAGCGCAGCGCCAGGCAGTAGACGGTCTGGGTGTCGCCCTCGATCGATCCGTCCTCGCGGAGGTACGCCTCCCGGAACGCCGCGGCGACCTGGTCGAAGAGATCCCGGTAGCGGGTGGCCTCGTCGGTGCGTCCGGTCGCTGCCGCCATCTCCGCCATCAGGCTGGCGTCGTACGCCCAATAGGCCGTGCCAATGAGTTCCTTGGGCGTATCGGCGCCGATCGAGAGCCAGTCGCCGAAATCGTTGCCCCGGTCGTGCCGCCAAAGCAAATCCGGGTTTTCGCGTTCGAGCCAGGCCATCCAGCGCGTCATCGCTTCCCAGTGTTCGTCGACGATGCCGGTGTCGCCGTAGGTCTTCCACATCGTCCACGGCACGATCACGCCGCAATCGGCCCAGGCGGGAGCCCCGCCGGAAAGGTCGACCGCCCGGGGAGCCACATCGGGGAAGGCGCCGTCTGGCGACTGGCCGTCGGCGACATCGCGCATCCATTTGGTGAAGAACGAGGCGACATCCATGTTGCAGGCAGCGGCGCCAACGAAGACCTGGGCGTCGCCGAGCCAGCCGAGACGCTCGTCGCGCTGCGGGCAATCGGTCGGCACGCTGAGGAAGTTGCCGCGCTGACCCCAGACGATGTTGCGCTGGAGCTGGTTGACGAGCGGGTCGGAGCACTCGAAGGCGCCGACCGGCGTGGTGTCCGAGCCGACGAACCGCCCCGTGATCGCCGATGCATCGAGTACGCCGGGGTAGCCGGTGACCTCGATGTAGCGGAAGCCGTGCCAGCTGAACCGGGGCTCGAAGGTTTCCTCGCCCTCGCCGCGAAGGATGAACGTGTCGGTGGCGCGGGCGCCCCGCAGGTTGGTCACGTAGAGCGAGCCGTCCGGGTTCAGGATTTCCGCGAACCGCATCGTGATCCTGGTTCCGGCCTCGCCGGTCGCCCGGAGCCGCGCCCAGCCGGCGATGTTCTGGCCGAGATCCACGATGTACAGGCCGGGACTGGTTTCGACGATGCTGACCGGCGCAATCTCCTCAAGCGCCCGGACCGGCGGCGAGCAATCGGCGACGAGCGGCACGGCGTTGATGTTTGCGGTTCGCACCCGCGTCCAGCCTTCCGCGTCGAAACCCGGCGCGTCCCAGCCGTCCGGCTCCAGCCGGGCGTCGCGGTATTCGCCCATTATGAAATCGGAGTAGCGCACGGCGCCGGTCGAGGCCGTCCACCCGGCATCCGTCGCGATCACCTCGCTCGTGCCGTCGGCGTAGTCGAGGTGAAGCTGCATCAGGGCCTGGGGCGTGGACCCGTAGTGCCGGCAACTATGCTTCCAGCCGACGTAGCCGGCGTACCAGCCGGTCCCGACTTCGGCGCCGAGGACGTTCTCACCGTGCTCGATGGCGTCCGTGACATCGTATGTTTGAACCTGGATCCGGCGGTTGTAGTCGGTCCAGCCGGGAGCCAGGACCTGGTCGCCGACGTGCGCGCCGTTGAGCCGTGGTTCGTAGACGCCGCGGGCCGTCGCGTACAGCCGGGCGCGGGCGACCGGTTTGTCGACGGTGAACGGCCGGCGAAACAGGGACGACGGCAGCAGCGCGTCGAGTTCCGCCGCCTCGGGGATCGAGGCGTCTGGCGCGAGGGCGGGATGCTCGATCCAGGCTCCCTGCCACGAAACGAGCTTGAGCAATCCCAATTCCCAGGTCGCGGGCTCGCTCCAGGCCGACGGCTGACCGGCGCCGTTCCACGAACGCACCTTCCACCACACCCCCTGGCGTTCGCTCAGGGCGGTCCCGCCGTAGACGATGTGGGCGGTGTCGCGGCTCTCGAAGCGGCCGGTATCCCACAGGTTGCCTTCGTCACGCGCCAGGCGATCGGGATCGCTTGCAACGACGATCTGGTAGGCCGCCTGTTCCTGGTTGCGCTGACCGGACGTCACGATCCATGACAGGCGAGGCCGGAGCACGTCGATACCGATCGGATCGACGAGGTACTCGGTGCGCAGGGCGGAAACAGCGAAATCGGCGTGGTTCATGGCGGCAGGCTCCAGATTACGATACGGGATGTCGACGATGCGACATCGTCGCGACCGGGAGCCGAGCCGTCAACCCGCGCCGGGCCGGAACGCCAAATCCGCAACGGCCGGATTCGTTGCGCCCTCGGCTATATCCCTGGCCAGGCGCCCGAGCGCCGCGTAGGCGACGCCCATCGGTCCCGGACCGAAGCTGACCCGCGCCACCCCGGCTGCGGCAAG
>JBGTNF010000542.1:0-5041 GCA_041743205.1 Thermomicrobiales bacterium
TCGCGGCCGCCGTTGATCATCGAGCCCCAGGAGGGTTGAGGGGGCGGCACGCCGAGGCCGAGGAAGCTCAGGGCGGCCTCGAACAGGATCAGCGAGCGAAACTGGATCGTGATCAGTACGATCACGCTCGACGCGATGTTGGGCAGGATGTGGTGGCGCAGGATGCGGATATCGCTGGCCCCGATCGCCCGGCTGGAAACGACGAACTCCTGGGCGCGCAAGGTCAGCACGCTCGCGCGCACCGTCCGCGCGAAACCCATCCAGCCGCTGAGCCCGGCGAGCAGGATCACGATCGCGATGCTCTGGCCGAAGGCGGCGACCGCCGCGATCGCGATCACGATCGATGGGATCGCGAGCTGGCTGTCGGCCAGCAGCATGATCAGCCCGTCCACCGGTCCCCGGAAATAGCCGGCGACCAGGCCCAGCACCGTCCCGGTCACGAGCGCGATCAGCGACGCCACCAACCCGATGAACAGCGTGGGCCGCACGCTCGCCATCACCCGCGAGAGCACGTCGTAGCCGATCTGGTCGGTGCCGAACGCGTGCTCCCAGCTGCCGCCCTCCAGCCAGACCGGCGGCAGGTTCCGGGTCATCAGGTTCTGTTCCAGCGGATCGTGCGGCGTGATCGTCGTGCCCAGCAGCGCGAGAAGGACCAGGACCGCCACCCAAACCAGCGAGAGGGCGACCGTAGGCGGGACGTAGGACAGGCGCGGGCGGCGCACCGCCCGGCCCGTATCGCCTGGCTCGTCCGGGGTCTTCGTGCGGGATGCGCCGCGGAGCGCGCCGGTCAGCTCAGCCATTGCGGGTCCTCGGGTCCAGCACAAGATACGAGAGGTCGACGAGCAGGTTGATGACGACGAAGATCGTGGCGATCAGGAGCACGGTCGCCTGGACGACAGGGTAATCCCGCGCGGCCACCGAGTCGATCGCAAGGCGGCCGATCCCTGGCCAGGCGAAGACGGTTTCGACGATCACCGCGCCGGCCAGGAGTTGGGCCAGTTCCAGCCCGAGCATCGTGGTCAGGGGCAGGGCCGCGTTGCGCAGCGCGTGGCGAAGCCAGATTACGCGCTCCGAGACACCCTTGGCCCGGGCCGTGCGGATGTAGTCCGCGCGGAGGACATCGAGCAGCGAGGAGCGCGTGATCCGGGCGATCGAGGCGAGCGTCAACCCGCTCAACGTCAACGCCGGCAGCACCAGTTGCGACGGGCTGCCGTAACCGCTGGTCGGCAACCACCCCAGTTTCACGCTGAAGACGAGGATGAAGATCAGGCCCAGGAAGAACGACGGCGCGGCCTGGAAGAGGCCCATGGCGGCCATCGCCACCCGGTCCACCGCCGAGCCATGTGTGAACGCCGTCAGCGAGCCGATGGCGAGACCCACGACGGCGGAGATGACGAAGGCGACGAGCGCCAGCTCGGCGGTGGCGGGAAAGCGGCTCCAGACCAGGTCGAGCGCCGGCTGGTTGAAGCGCAGCGACTCGCCGAAATCGCCCTGGGCCAGTTGCACGATGAAGCGGCCGTACTGGACCGGGATCGACTCGTCCAGCCCGAGGTCGGCGCGCAACGCCTGAACCTGTTCTTCGGACGCATCGCTGGGTAGCAGCAGTCGCACCGGATCGCCCGAGAACCGGAGCACGACGAAGACGATGGTGACGACCAGCCAGAGCGTGACGAACGCCCGGCCCAATCGTGGGACGAGGATTTGCCCGACCGACCCCATCTCACGCCTCCCGGATGACCAGGGCCCGCAATCCCGCAGGCCCTGGTTTCGGACGCTTTGCCACCCTCGGGGCAACCATCAGCCGCGCCGGGCCCCGGGGCGTTAGTCGGTCACCGAGAAGCGGCCCGCCCGGAGCTCGATGCCGAACCTCGGGGTTTCCTGGAAAGTGAGGTTCGGTTTGCTGGCGGTGTTCCGGTTGATCGTGAACAGCACCAGCACCATCACGAAATCGTCGAGGAAATCGAGCGCCTGGTTGGTCAGCTCGCGGCGTTGCTCCTCATCAACCGTCCCCTGCGCCTCGGCGACGATACCGTTCAGCTCGTCGAACTGTCCCTCTGCGTGCAGGATCTGGTACTCGGCGGTCGGCGAGGCCAGCACCTGGGCCAGGTTCACATCGGCGATCGATCCCGAGGAGGATGTGTAGAGGTGCCAGTCGTCCTCGGCGGTGATCAGCTCCCGCTGGCTGAGTTCGAGCGGCGACATCGTCACGTTGAGCCCGATCTCGTTCCAGCCGTCGACGATGACCTGGGTCCACTCCTGTTCGAGCGGGTAGTAGTTCGGCGAGTCGTAGGCGAGGCGAATCTCCTCGCCGTCGTAGCCGGCCGTGGCCAGCAGCTCGCGGGCGGCTTCGGGGTCGTACGGGAGCTGGGGGCGGTCGGTGTAGAGCGGGTCGAGGGCCGACTGGACGCCGCTGGGCCAGACGCCCAGGCCGCCGAGCAATTGCTCGACGATGGCCTGGCGATCGATGCTGAGGTTCATCGCCTGCCGAATTTCCTTCTGGTCCATCGGGGGATTCGCGCCGACGATCGCGAAGATGTTGACGTTGAGCGGCGAAACGGTGGAGATGGCGAAATCGCCGCCCTCCTCGACCGTGCCGACCTGATCGGGCGGGAGATCCATGGCCATGTCGATCTCGTCGTTGAGTAGCGCCGCGACCCGGGTGGACGTTTCGGGGATGCCGACGAGCTCGACGTTGGCCGCCGAGGGCGCGCCGCCCCAATAGTCGGCGTGGGCCGTAAATGTGATCCGGGTGTCCGGCACGAACTCGGTGACGCGGTAGGGGCCGGTGCCGATCGGCATCTGCTGGAAGGCCTCGTAGCCAACTTCCTCGAAGTAGGCGGCCGGGACGATTTCGGCGCCGGGATCGGTGAGCAGGAGGAGGAGGGCGCCACGTGGTCCATCGGTGATGAGGCGGACGGTCAGGTCATCCACGACTTCGACCGCGGTGAGGCCGTAGCGGCCGGTCGCGGCGAGCCGGGCGTCGTCCCCCAAGGTGCGGTCGAAGGTGAACTTGACGTCGTTGGCGGTGAACGGCGAACCGTCCTGGAAGGTGACGCCTTCGCGAAGGACGAGCTCCAACGTGGTGTCATCGACCTGGGTCCAGCTCGTCGCCAGGCCGGGGACCAGTTCGCCGCCGTTGGCCCAGTCGCGCTGGATGAGGGTGTCGAAGATCATGGGGTAGACGCGGACCATGACGATGAAGGTGTCGGTTTGCGGGTCGAGTTGCGGCGGCAGCCCGGACATGGCGATCCGCAGGGTCTCGATCGAGCCGGTGGCAGGCCTGGCCTGGGCTGCGGCGGATTGGGTGGCGCCGGTGGCGGGGCCGCCGGCAAGGGTCAGGCCGGTTCCGGCGACAGCCGATTGCTGGAGGAAGTCGCGTCGATTGGTGGGCATGTGCACGAGCCTTTCCGGGAGACTGGATCGACGACCGGGCCGGGAGTGGCCGATTGATCGCCCGATCGACAGATACAGATAAGGGAATCACGGCTGCGGCGAAGCGTCTTCATCCGCAAACCATGCGCCGCGCAAGGTGCGCCTCGCCCGGGGAGGTTGGCGCTACGGGACCCGGTTCCTCACTCGCACGATGGGGAAACCAGTTCCGTTTTCCGCAGACATTCGGTGGCCAACATAAAGTGCGGAACGGTCGATTGACAAGCGCGAACGGGCCAGTATCGATTGGACTCGATTGCATAAATCCGGCGGTGCCCAGGAACGCGTGACGGCCTCGAGACGGTCGTGGGACGGCGGACCCAGGTACCGGTTATTCACCTTGTACGGCGTGCCCCTGCCCCATGGATCATTCCGGGTGTCCTCCATGCTGGCAAGCCAACCCATCCCGAGCGCCCGGCCCGGCGCTTCGTCTCCGGAGTGGACGCCGTGGTCAGGTCCGAACTCCGTTGCGGTCGGCCCCCAAATGGCCCAACATGTCCCAAAGCAGCTGGCCCAGGGCGATGCGTTGCGCGGGCGGGAGCCCGGCCAGGAGGTCGTCCTCGACGGCCTGGGCCAGCGCCATCGCCTCGATCAGGCGCCGCCGCCCCCGGGGCGTGATGCGGGTGATGATCCTGGACCCGGGCGGGCCGGTCTGCTCGCGGTCCACGAGTCCATCACGCTCGAGCCTGCCCAGGAGCGGACCGACGCTCTGTGGCGTCAGCATGACGCGGCGGGCCAGTTCCGCCGATGACACCTCGGGGTCGTGCTGGAGCTGGAAGAGGACGCCGAAGCCGGTGGCGGAGAGCCCGAGTTCCGCCAGGCGCCGATCCATCCGCCGGGTAAGCACGTGGGCGACCCGGACGAGGGCATACCCGACCAGGGGCGGGTTGGAGCCTGGCCACTGGCCCGATTCACACATCACACATCCTTCTTGCGGTTGCGAAATACCATCAGGCACCTTATGGTTGCCGTAAACGCAGTGTACCTGCAATTCGCCGCACACCTGTGCTGGAAATTCCGGGGAAACGGCCCTTCCATCCCCATACGCTCCTGGAGACACCCATGAACCTGCCGGACGATGTCCTGACGCTGCTTCGTAAACCCAGTACGTGCTACCTCTCGACGATCATGGCCGATGGCTCGCCCCAACTCACCCAAACCTGGGTCGACACGGATGGCGAACACGTGGTGATCAACACCGTCGAAGGATTCCTCAAGCTCCGCAACATCGCGCGTGACCCGCGGGTGGCGGTCTCGATCGATGACCCGGAGAACCGGTTCCGGTACCGGCAGATCCAGGGACGCGTCGTCGACAGCACCACCGAGGGCGGCGCCGACCACATCGAGGCGCTTTCGCAGAAGTACGTCGGCCAGCCGTACGCCTGGCACGGCGGCCGCGACCAAGTGAGGGTCATCCTGAAGATCGAGGCGGACAAGATCAGCGGCCAAGGCTGATGTGCGGCCCAGCGCGAGGGCGGCGCCGAACCGATCTGTCGTTCATGGAGCTGCAGGTCGAGGCGCTGTTCACGCACGACGAGGCCGGCCGCATCGTCGCCGTCAACGAACCGGGCGGCGGACCGGCGCCGCGCTTCTTCTTCGGACGCACGTGGGA
>JBGTNF010000543.1:0-1790 GCA_041743205.1 Thermomicrobiales bacterium
GGCGGAGCACGGCTACCGGGACGCCCGCGCCCTCTCCACGATCGGCCTGCTGATGGTGCTGATCCTCTTCTTCGGCGGGTTCATCACGATCGGCGGCGAGTGGTTCCAGATGTGGAAATCGGTCGCCTGGAACGGCCTCGACCCGGCCTTCCGCAACTCGGCCCTCGCCCTCGTCACCCTCATCCTGATCCACCTGCCGTCCCCGCACTGGCAGGAAGCCGCAGCACGAGAATGATCGGCCGGGGCCTCCTATAATGGCGGCACATGATTTGGCTTCGCGACAGGATAGGTGCCATGGCTGCCAAGACCATTACGCTCCCCGATCACGTCGCCGACTGGATCGACGAACAGGTCGCGGCTGGGAAGTTCGCAAGCGACGATGATGTCGTCGTCGACCTGGTGCAGCAGGCGATGTCCCCGCGCATCGACTGGAACGACGACCCCGAACTCCTCGAGGCGATCGCCGAGATCGAGCGCGGCGAGGGCATCGTGGTGACGGACATCACGGCCTACTTCGAGAAGGTATCGCGCGAAGCATCGGATGCCGTTGTCCGCGGAGAAGAAATCCGCGATGACCTCAAGTATTGAGGTTGTCGTTTCGCTGCGGGTCGACCGCGACGCTCACCAGATTCTCGCCTACTCGGAAAAGCAATGGGGTACCGGGCAGCGCGACGTGTACCAGGGAATCCTCGAATCCGCGTACCGACGTATCGGCGAGTTCCCGGACATCGGACACCCCGTCGAGGACGGGCCGCCCGGACTCCGCGAACTTGTCCTCCGTCATCACACCATTGTTTACCGCCGTGATCCCGAACGCGTCACGATTCTTCGCATCCGGTCTCACCGGCGAAGGCGGTCCTGATCGGCATCAGGCGGATGCGCTATCGGGGTATCGGGTCCGGTTCCCGTTTACCTGCCGTCACCACACTGACAGCGTGTTATGAACTTGGTAGAGTTGGGGGAGGGAAACGCAACCACCCCGCAAACCGTACCCGTCCGACGTGACCGATGAGGAGTGGACGTTCGTCGCGCCTTACCTGATCTTGATGCGGCCCGAAGCGCCGCAACGGATCCATGATCTCCGCGAGGTGTACAACGCCTTGCGCTGGATGCTCCGCGCTGGCGCGCCCTGGCGCTATCTGCCGACCCACTTCCCGCCGTGGGAAGCGGTCTATCAGCAGACCCAACGCTGGATCGGGGCCAGCGTGTTCACGGACCTGGTCCACGATCTGCGGGTCCTCCTGCGCTGGCTCCAGGGCCGGGCCGACTCCCCAACGGCGGCGATTTTCGACAGCCGAACCAGCCAGTCCACGCCGGAAAGCGGACACCGGGCCGGGTATGACGGGGCCAAGCGCCGCAAGGGGAGCAAGGTTCATCTGGCGATCGACACCCTCGGCGATCTGCTCGCGTTGCACGTCACCCCGGCCGATGCCCAGGACCGGGCGCAAGTCGAGGTCCTGGGCATCGGCGATCCAGGACGTCACCGGCGGGACCGTCGAGGTGGTCTTCGTCGATCAGGGCGATACGGGCCTCCAGGCCGAAACCGCGGCCGCCGCGCACGGCGTCCGGCTGGAGGTGATCAAGCTGCCCGAGGCCAAACGCGGCTTTGTGCTGCTGCCCCGGCGCTGGGTCGTGGAGCGCAGTTTCGCCTGGGCGGCCCGGTTCCGGCGGCTGGCCCGTGCCTACGAACGGGTGCCCGAAACCGTCGCTGGCCTGCATTTCGTCGCCTTCGCCGGCCTGATGCTCCGTCAATTGCTCATCCTTGCCGCCCAAAGTCCATAACACCCTCT
>JBGTNF010000544.1:0-3385 GCA_041743205.1 Thermomicrobiales bacterium
CGCAGGCCGCCAGCTCGACCCGCGGGTCGGCGAGGTAGGCCCGGGCGTGGCCGTGCGCCATCCGGCCGCAGCCAATGATGGCCGCCCGGTAGGGAGCGTGCGACGTCACAGCTTGATTCCTCCGGCGGCGAGTCCCTGGACGAAGAGCCGGCTGGTGAAGGCGAAGAGGATCACGAGCGGGATCGTCCCGATCACGTAGCCCGCCATCAGCGGCCCCCAGACGGTGTAGTACTGCGACTGGAAGCGGTAGAGCCCAAGCACCAGCGGGTACGAATCCTGCGAGCTGATCGTGACCAGCGGCCACAGGAAATCGTTCCAGGTGCCGAGGATGTTGAAGATCGCGACCACGCCGAGGATCGATTTCGAGAGCGGCACCGCGATCCGGGCGTAGATCGAGAGTTCACCCGCCCCGTCGATCCGCGCCGCCTCGAACAAGTCCTTGGGCATCGCTTCGTAGAACGTGCGCAGGATGAAGATCGCGAAGACCTGCCCGCCGGCGATCCAGGGCAGGATCAGCGCCCAGTTGGTGTCCAGCAGGCGCAGGTCGCGGACCACCACGAAGCTGGGCACCAGGGTCAGGATGCCCGGAATCATCAGCAGCACGAGGATCAGGTAATACAGCAGCTCCCGGCCGGGGAACGCGAAGCTGGCGAAGACGTAGGCCGTCAGCGACCCGATCAGCACGACGCCGAAGCAGGTCGCCCCGCTCACGATGATGCTGTTGAAGATGTAGGGAATGACAACTTCGCCAGCTTCCGCATAGTTGCCCCAGTGGAGCGGGAAGGTTAGCCAGAATGGCTCGACGCTGAACTGGTTCATGTCCTTGAACGAAATGATGATCGTGATCACGAATGGGAAGAAGAGGAAGATGCCGATGATGATCAGCAGCAGGTGCTTCCACCAATCTTCCCGCAGCATTCGCGATCGCGACTTGCCGTCGCTCGCGTGCGCGAGCGTAGCCGGCTGGTCCGCGTTCTGGCTGACGATATCGACCATATCTGTCCCTCCCGAAGTGGCTCATCGGAGCCCAACCCGCTTATCCCTGAACCGTCATGGCGCGCAAACTGTCGCCCCATCCCTCTACGGTCTGCGTAGGGTTGCGTATCCAGCGGGGCCAGCTTGCTCCGCCCGTCTGCGCATGAGCAGATTGGCTGGCGCCAACATCCTCTGGAAGCGCCAAAGGTTCTGCCCCTCCTACTTGCGTCGCTGGGCTGGGATTTCCCTGGCGTTGGCTCTCCCACGGCGTGGCGACTGGTCGCCCACACGGGCGGAGCAAGCTAGCCCCGCTGGATACGCAACCCTACGCAAAATCCGGTGTCTACACTGGCAGCAACACGCCCAACGAGCATGAAACCCCAAAATCACTGGCATTGGGGGAAACGGCGTTCCGGCTCGTCGCACATTCAATCCTTGTCCTTGAACAGGGTCAGGTTGAGCACGGTCAGCACGAAAACGGCGATGAACACCAGCACCCCGATCGCGGACGCGTACCCAAGGCGCCCGTAGGTGAACGCCTGCTGGTACATGTAGAGGCCAGGAACCATCGTCGAATCGACCGGACCGCCTCCCGTGAGTACGAGCGGACCAGTCAGCACTTGCAGGCCGGCGATGATCGAGAGCACCATGTTCAGCCGGATCTGGCCCTTGATCAGCGGCAGGTCGATCGTCAGGAACTGGCGCATCCCGCCGGCGCCATCCAGCTTGGCGGCGTCGTAGATTTCGACCGGGATGCTTTGCAGGCCCGCCAGGTAGATGAGCACCCCAATGCCGCCGACGAAGGGAAAGGACGAACCCATCAGGGCGTAGAGCGCGAGGTCGGGATCGGCCAGCCAGGCCTTGGTCGCCCACGAATCCAGGCCCACGCCGCGGAGCATGGCGTTCAGCAGCCCGTAGTAGGGATCGTAGATGAACTGCCAGAGCAGCAGGGTCACCAGGCCCGGCACGATCGCCGGCCAGACCATGATGATCCGGTAGAAGTATTGCGCCCGGTCCGACCGCAAACGGAAGATCCACTCGGCCACGAAGATCGGGATCGTGATTGCCGTGATCGTGCCGAACAGGGTCAGCAGCACCACGTTGCGCACGGAGGCGATGAATGTCGCGTCGTTCCAGAGCTCGCGAAAGTTCTGGAGCCCGATGTATTCGCCCTCGCGCCCGTAATCGAGCGTGAAGATGGATCCCCACATCGCGAGGAAGGCCGGGTAGTAATTGAAGAGGATCAGCAGCGAAAAGCAGGGCAGAAGCAGGAAATAGTAGTAGCGGGCCTTGACGATCCGCCGCCACAGCGATGCCTTCCGGATCCGCAGCGGCGGCGCCGCCAATGTCGCGTGGGTAGTCACGTCGGCGTCCTTACGGTCCTCACGAGTGGATCGAAACCCCGGGTCCGGGGAGCGCGGTCACGCTCCCCGGCCATCGGGCGTCGGGTCGGAGGCGCCTACCAGCCGTTGTCCTCGGCGGCCTTTTCGGCCTGGGCCATCAGCAACCCCTGGATTTCCGCGGCGGTCTGGTCGAGGTCGGCCCGGTCGAGCAGGTAGTTGTGGGTCGCGGTGGTGATGTTGGCCCCGGCTTCGGCGTCGATCTTGTCGGCGTAGGCGATCATGCCCGCCTCGCCAACGCCGCTGGCGACCGCTTCCAGCGGCCCCGCCAGATCCTCGTTGACGGCGACGTCCTTGATGTTGGGGAGGAACTGCCCCTTCTCGGCGATGATGGTGGTCGCCTGGGTGGGCGCCGTGATGAAGCGCAGGAAGTCGACCACCAGGTCCACGTTGCCGTTCTTCTCGGCGGTGCTGGTCACGCCGTACTGGCAGGCCGTGGCTCCGCCGATTGAAGGCGCGGGCAACCCGGTGGCGTACTCGGAGAGACCGACCCCGGTCCCCTGCTCCAGCATGGGCATGAAGAACGAGCCCCACTCGAACTCGAGCTGGTCGTTGGCCTTGAGCAAGCCGAACCGCCACGAGCCGTCCTCGAAGATGCCGAGCTGGCCCTGGGTGAACTGGAGCTCGAACTGGTCGGCGGCGTCGGCGACCGGCCACTGCTCGGACCAGTACGGCACCGAGTCCTTCATCAGCCGCAACCAGTCCTTGTACTCCGGCTTGGTGGCGTCGTAGACACCGGCGATGATGGCAAGGGAGATGTCCTTCTGGGTGTAGGCCCCGCCGCCGCCGGTCGGTTCGATCTGGTCCTTCCAGCCCCCGATCACCATCTCGCCGAGCTGCGGTTGCGACCACTGCATGCCGTTGTAGGCCACCGCCCCCGATTCCTTGAGTTTGGCGATGACGTCGATGAACCCGGCGTAGGTTGTGGGAACCTCGACCGCCGCGGCTTCGAACAGACTCTTGTTATAGAAGAAGAAGGTGGTCACCAGGTCGTAGGGGATCACGTAGAG
>JBGTNF010000545.1:0-5750 GCA_041743205.1 Thermomicrobiales bacterium
CCAACCGGATGTTGGGTAGACTCGCCGCCTCAGGCCCAGCGGGAAAGACCGCCGTCGACCTGCGCCTTCCGCAAGCCGAGCCGGAAGAGCCACGCGCCGGCCACCGGCAGCGCGACCACGAACCCGCCCAGGACGACGAAATCCGTCGCCACGGGTGAGAGCGTCCCGAATGTCGCCAGCGGCACGGCCTCGTCATTATCCAGCAGCAGGCGCCGGGCGGCGTCGATCGCGTACGTCTGGGGCAGGCACTTCGCCATCGCCTGGAGCCAGCCCGGCAACTCGCTGACGGGAAAGTAGGCGCCGGTCACCAGCCCCTGCAGGATCCCGACCAGCCATGAGATCGGATCGTTCCCACCCTTGGCGTTGATCAGCATGAACATCGCGGCCGACATGAGTCCGATGCCGAGCACCGCGACCGCCGCCATCGCCAGGGCGGCGGTCGCGATCGCCACGTCCTGGAACCCCGCCTCCAGCCGCGCCCCGAACGCCCAGCCGACCGAGCCCAGGATCAGCGCGTTGATCGCCGCGCGCACGTAGAACCAGGTCGAATCGGCGATCAGCAGGGACCAGACCGGGCAGGGCGAGAGCAGCACCGTTTCCAGCCGGGCCGACCAATAATTGCCGGAAAGCGACTGGAACGGCCCGTTCAGGCTGGCTTCGAGCACGGTGTTGAAAACCAGCCCGATCGCGAGGAACGCCGCGTAGTTGTCGGTCCACCCCTGGTCGCCCGCGCCGAGCGCCCGCCCGACGAAGAAGAAAACGCTGGCCTGGGCGGCCATGTTCAGCAGGTCCATCACCATACTGACCCGGAAGTGAATCCACATCCGGGCGTTGCGGCCCATCAGCGCTGGGAAGATACCGATCAGGTAGCCAGGTCCGGCGACTGCCGTCACCTCAAGCGGCGTGGCTGGTTTCAGTGTTGTCGTCGCCATCGAGCTTCCTTCCCGCGTAGTGGACGAAGATATCTTCCAGGGTTGGTGTCGCCTCGATGACCGCTGGCGTCATCGAATCCCCGACCGTCACGATGCGCCGCACATCCGCCACGGATGCGTGCGGCCGCAGGTGCAGCCGGAACCGTCCCCCACCAGATCCATCGAGGGTGTCGGCGATCTGCACGGCCACCTTTGCCACCTGCAACCGGTCGAGCGCGGTCGCCGCTTCGCTCACGAGCGCGACTTCGACGATCCGGCCCTCGAGTTGCCGCACCAGCCGGCCCGGCGGATCGCAGGCCAGCACCTTCCCGCCGTCGATGATTGCGACCCGGTCGCAGAGCTGTTCCGCCTCGGCCATGTTGTGGGTCGCCAGCACGATCGTCTGGCCCAGGTCCCGGTTCAGGTCGTGCCGCAGGAAATTGCGGATCTGGTGGGCGATCAGGGGATCGACGTTGGCGGTCGGCTCGTCGAGCACGAAGACCGGCGAGCGCACGAGCAGCCCCTTGGCGATCGCCAGCCGCTGGCGCATGCCGCTGGAGAGATGGTTCGGCGTTTCGTCCCGCCACTCCCCGAGATTCACGACATCGAGCGCGTGGTGGGCGCGTTCGAGGCTCGCTTGCCGGTCGAGCCCGCAGAGCCGGGCCCAGAAGACGAGGTTCTCGGCGAGCGTCAACTGAAGATCGAAGGCCAGCCAGCCGGATGCCGCGACCACGCTCAGCGAAGCCCGTGCCCGTGCCGAGTCGCGCACTGTGTCGTGCCCGTTGACCACGATCCGGCCCGCGTTCGGCTGGAGAATCGTCGCCAGCACCTTGATCAGGGTCGTCTTCCCGGCCCCATTGGGACCGAGCAGGCCGAAGAACTCACCCCGTTCGACCGTGAGGCTGACGTCGTGGAGGGCCACGATCTTCTTTCGCTGGGCCGCGAACTGGCCCTTCCGGCGGCCAAGGAAGCCGAGCAGGTAGTCGACCCACATGTCGCCCTCGCTGCTGTTGGGACCGGGGTTGAGGTAGGCGAATTCCTTGCGGATGTGCTCGATGCTGACGATGGGGTCCGGCACGGGTCAGTCCTTTCAGGACAGGTGCTGACGCTATTCCGGGCCGCGCCAGTCGGCGAGAATCTTGCCCGCCGCCAGCAGCAGGACGAATGCGCCCAGGTTCTGGCTCGCCCACAGGCTGCGGCCGCGGCGCTCGACCAGCCCCACGTCGGCCATCGCCTGCAGGTGATGATAGAGTTGACCGGTGGTGTTGAGCTCGGCGATGGCCAGCAGTTCCGGGCTCTCCTTCGGCCCGGTCAGCAGCGCCTTGTAGAGTGCGATCCGGACCGGGTGCGCCAGCCCGCCGATGCCCTTCGCCAACGCCTCAGTCGAAATCCCAAGCAGGTCTTCCAGCGTGAAGCTGTCGCCGTACCCCCAGGTATTGCCGGGAATGCGCAACAGGGCGTTGACCTCGATCTGACCGACCGGCTGGGTGGCGGGGTCGATCCCTGCTTCCCGGACCCGTTCGTCGATGTCGGCGCCGAGACGATCCATGTTTGGTTGACCAGATCGGCCTGCCGCCGCTCGTTCAAGGCGTTCGAGCCGCGCCCGGAACTCGTCGAGCGTCGCGTCGAGTGAATTATGCTCTGACATCGATACATCTCCTTTACGATGCTTTAGCATAATTCACGATCAAGAGTTCTGTCAATCCATTGGACTGTTCCAGTCGAGTATGGGAAACCGCAAACCAGAAGAAGCCCGCTCGTTCGCCAGCAGCCAAACTGACCGAGCCTGCCAATCCCAATCGGTCGCTTGACCCCGCAGGCATCGCGATTCACCAGGAAGGGACCCATCGCATGTTGCACGACAGCAAGGCGTTCTCCGGCTACTCCGTCAACGATCTCGCCACCGCCAAGACGTTCTATACGGACACCCTTGGGCTCGATGTCGACGAGACGCCGGAAGGGCTGGGACTCAACTTCCCCAACGGCCACCAGGTCTTCCTCTACCCCAAGGCCGACCACGCGCCGGCCACCTTCACCGTGCTCAACTTCCCGGTCGCCGACATCGACGCCGCCGTCGACGCGCTCACCGCGAAGGGCGTCCAGTTCCAGCGCTACGAGGGCGAGATGGCGACCGACGCCAAGGGCGTGTTTCGCGGCGCGGCGCAGGACGCCGGCCCTGACATCGTCTGGTTCACGGACCCCGCCGGCAACGTCCTCTCGGTCATGGGCGGCGCGGACGCGTGAGGCTAGGGAGCCACGACATGTCGACCGCCTAACGTCATGTCCAGCGCAGCCGAGACATCCCTTTCGTGGCCGCCGGTTCGTTGCGGCGACGAGACCCCGCCCCGCTCGACGCGGCTGCTGGATCGTCGTCGCTCGGGGTGACGTTGGGGGTGGCTCGAAATGATGTCTGGTGGCCCGCTCCCAGGATAGCGGCGTCATCTTCCTTGCAACGTCCGGATCGCCGCGATCTGGCCGCGGTGCTCGGCCTCGTGCTGCATCAGGTGGTGCAGGGTCCACGCCGGGGAAATGACATACCCGTATTCCGGCAGCGTCCGGGCGCTCGCCATTTGCTCCGCGTCCAGCACGGAAACGCGCGCGATCACCTGCCGCCGCACCTCGTCGAGGCGCGCCAGGTGATCGTCGAGCGGGACGCCGGTCACCACCCAGAGCCGCCCGGCCCCGTCGCGATCGTCCCACGGCAGCAGCGTTTCGGCCCCGGCGGGGTAATCCTCGCCCAGGATGTCCGCGTAGAGATAGTCGAATTCGATCAGTGCGAGGTGATACAGCAGCGACCCGATGCTGTTCCCCACGCCGGGCGCCGTCCAGTCGAGCGTGTCCTGGTCGAGCCCGGCGACAGCCGCCTTCGTCCGGGCGCGGGTGTCTTCCAGCGCCCACAACCAGCGGCCGAGCTCGGGGTGCGAGGCCGGCAGCGGCGCGATCAACCGCTGTTCGAGGTTGCTCATGGTGCATCCCTCCGAGGCTTGACGAAGGCAAGGATCATGAAGCGCGGGAAACGGCTCTCCTTGGGCAGCGCCCACTCCAGGCCGAAGACATCCGGCACATCGACCAGCTTGGCAAGCGTGAGCCCGGCGTGGAGAAAGGCGTCCAGGTACTGCTCCAGCGTGCGGTGGTAGTAGCGCGCCCTGATCCCCTGCTTCCACAGGCCAAGGTAGGCGCCCACGGCGTCAGGCTCGAAGTAGTCGCTGATGTGCTCGCGAACGACCGACGAGTACGGATTATTGAAGGCCAGCGTGAGCCGCCCACCCGGTTTCAGGAACGTCGCCAACGTCGTTGCGAATTCCCGGTAACGCTCCACGTCGTTGAGCACCAGGTAGGAGCCGATCAGGTCGAAGGCGCCTTCCAGATCCGGATGCGGCTCGCTGAGGTCGCCGGTTCGATAGGCGATCCGGCCATCCGGATCCTGCGCACGCGCCATCTCGACGAGGCGTGGCGAGAGGTCGATGCCGGTGACGCGCGCGCCACGGCCGGCCAAGGCGCGGGCCAGCAATCCTTCCCCGCACCCGGCGTCGAGCACGGTCTTGCCTTCGACTTCGCCCAACATGTCGAGCAACAGCGCGAGCATGCCGCCGACCCCGGCGCCTTCCGGGTATCGTTGCCGGTTGAACGCAACGTACTCTTCGGCATAGTCGTCCCATGGGTTCGATGGTGAAATCATGCCGTCGTTCCCCCCGCTTCGAATGGCTCCTCCGCAAGGGCGCCAACTGCTACCGATCGTCATTCGCCGCCGCCGCGTCCAGGCCGCCCATCACCGCCGCTGACGCGTAGAACGCGGGGTCGGCATGCGGGTTGTTGGGGTCGAGCCGGACGGCGGAGAGCTTGCCGAAGTCGTGGTACATCGTGTCGATCCCGATCGCCACGATCTCGCCCTCGTGGCCGGGCCGTTCGTCGTAGAAGACCTGCGGCTCGTCGAACGGGGTGTGCCCGAACACCACCGGCTTGCCGAAGTTGTGGCGCCGCCCGAAGAAGCCCTCGCGGATCCAGAGCAGGTCTTCCTCGCGCTGGGCGTCGGGATGATAGGGCGGGCGAAACCCGGCGTGGACGAAGAGGTAGGCATCGTGCTCGTGCCACAGCGGTCGGGCGTTCAGCCATTCCAGGTGATCGGTGGCGATGAACTCCGCCGGTTGCATGATCGCCCGGTCGTAGGCCGAGGCGTCCGCCGGCAGGTAGGAGTGGGCCGTGGCGCGGCCGCCCTGGTTCCACCACAGGTAGAAATCGCCGTACGTGCGGCCGTTATGAACCAGCGCGTCGAGCATCAGGTCCTCGTGGTTGCCCTTGAGGAAGACCCAGTGGGGATACGCGGCCTGCCAGCCGATGAGCTGCTCGACCACCTGCCGGGTGGCCGGGCCGCCATCGACGTAGTCGCCGAGGAAGACCACCGTGTCGGTCTCGGGCCGCAGCCCCGCCTCCCCAGTGAGGGTCTCCATCAACTGGGTCAGTTCGGCGAAATGCCCATGGATGTCGCCGACCGCAAACAACCCGCTCATGTGGAATCCGGTTGGGCGCGGAGCGAGCCTGCTGGCAGTGTCCGGAGCAGGCGAAGGCAGCGTAGCGGGTCATTTTGGCCCAGGCTCGGGGCCGGGATGAACTCCACCGCAACGTTATGGACGTTCCACCGCCCGGTCACCTGCTGCCAGGCAGAAGCGCAGGAGCCGGGCCGCAGACGGAACATCATGCCTGGCGCTCGTTGTACCACGTCGGGTTGAGCAGGCAGAACTCGTTGCCCTCGGGATCGGCCATGATGTAATGGGCGTCCTCGAAGTACTGGAGCGTGATCGCGCCGAGCGCTTCCAGCCGCGCCCGCTCCTCCTCCCAGGC